>DASYSI010000446.1:0-5629 GCA_036003485.1 Burkholderiales bacterium
TCAAGCGCGAGATACATGTTGGAAAAGCCCGTATTTCCTCCTGCCGATGGGATTTCGAGCGCATGAAGAATGCTGGCCGACGGCGGGTAATCGCGGTATGAGGTATCGGAATGCCAGATGACTTCGTCGTCGCCGAGACCGCCGATCGGCACGCCGTTTTCCAAGATATTGGAGATCACCGATACGTGTCTGTTATCGCGCGGCTTCTGCCCGATGCTGACCGGCGGCACTTCGTCGAGCACGCCGAAGCGCGCGGAAAACGCGATCAAGTCGCCGTCGCTGAGATGTTGTTCCCGTATCACGATCACCAGATTATCAAGCCACGCCTCATGGATTTCGACAAACGCTGCGTCGGTGAGGCGCGTGAGGTCGATACCGGTCACATACGCGCCCAATGCGTACGGCAGCGGTTCAATTTGCATACTGCTGGATTCTTTTCCCGCACGGCTGGTCACGGTCATCTCGTTTCTCCGTTTGCGATGGTTGCCAAACGCATTTGCATCTATCATAGCATCGCGTTGGCAATCAACCCTGCTCGACATATCGATGATGAACTTATCTCATTTCAGCCGGCCATCTCGTACTCGCCCGCTTCTGGCGCTTGTCGTAATAGTAGCCGCCGCGCACACCGCATCTTGCGCCGCCGCCGATTGGAAGCCCTCAAACCAGGTCGAAATTGTGGTACCGAACTCGCCCGGCGGCGGCAACGACGCCGTCGCGCGACTGCTGCAAAAGATATGGCAGGACCGCCGGCTTGTGCTCTCCGGCGCGATCGTCGTGAACAAGCCTGCCGGCGGCGGCAGCGCGACGCTGACTTACCTGAACCAAAAGGCGAACGACCCGCAGGTCATGGCGGTCGTTTCGATCACGCAGCAGTTGAACTACATCGGCGGAACGAGCACGCAGCGACATCGCGACTTCACACCGCTCGCAACCATGATCGGCGATTTCATCGGATTTGCGGTGCGTGCCGACTCGCCGCTTACGTCCGGAAAAGACCTGCTCGATCGGCTGAAAAAGGACCCATCAGGGCTTTCCGCCGGTATCACCGCAATCGGCGGCAACAACCATATTGCGTTGGTCATGGCCGCGCGGTCCGCCGGAATCGACACGCGCAAACTCAAAACGCCGGTATTCCAGTCGTCGGGCGACTCCGTGACTGCGCTGCTCGGCGGCCATATCGATCTGCATATCGGCAGCGTCGGACCCCTCGCGAAACAATTGGAAGGAGGCCGTATTCGCATCCTGGCCGTCAGCTCCGACCAGCGCCTGGCCGGTCCATTGGCATCAGTCCCGACGTGGAAAGAACAGGGCATCGCCGGAACGTTCAACACATGGCGCGGCCTGTGGGGACCGAAGGGGCTCAGCGCCGACCAGGTCGCTTTCTGGGATGATGTACTGGAACGCGTTTCGCGCGACCCGCTCTGGAAGGAAAACCTGGAACTAAATCTCTGGGAAAGCGATTATCGCAACAGCCGCGACACGCTGCGATATCTCGATGCGCTGCAGGTCGAGTTGCGTGACGTGCTGAAGGAGCTCGGCCTGGCTCGAAAACTCGATTAACGGGCCGCATGCAGCGGACGTGACCGCGGGCTGATCAATTCGACCTCAGCGCGCGACTGTTACAGATTGCCTTTCATGGGATCCCTCGTGGGTTGCTGGCATGATTAGAAAACGATATCGTCGGAATTCGCCCGACTTCGCGTTTCAGACAAGCAGAAAAGTCAGCATGGTCACACGTCGTAGCTTCATCGAAGGCGCCTCGATGGCCGCGCTGACCGCAATGACATGCGAAACTTTTGCGGCGTAATCCCACACCCACTCTACCGGAGGACGATCATGGCAAGGCTTACTTCCATTACCAACAAAAACCAGGTGCCCGCCGAGGATCACAAAATCGTCGATGGCATCATCGAGAGCCGCGGCGGAGTGCACGGACCTTTCACGATGCTCCTCCACTGCCCAAAGCTGGCGGGGCGGCTCGCGCCGTTGGGCGCCTACGTGCGCTTCGAGGGCTCGCTCGACATGCGCGTGCGCGTGCTCGCCGCCATGACCGTCGCGCGCGAGTTCGATGCGGTCTACATATGGGGCGCCCAGACCGCTTCAGCCCGCCGGCAAGGAGTGGCGGAAGCGACCATTACGGCGATCCGCGACAAACACACGCGCGGCATGCCGCCGGAAGACGCCCAGATCGTCGAGTTCACGCGCGAGTTGATCCGCAAACATCGCGTCGATGCCGCGAGCGTAAGCGCGCTCCAGACGCGCTTCGGCGACGAGCAGTTCATCGAGCTCACGGGGGCGATCGGCTACTACAGCATGCTGGCAATGACGGTAAACGCGTGTGAGCTCGAGGCAGGTGCGGGCGCCGAGATCTTGCAGCCGTAGTTTCGGACTGCGCGCTGATCGGACGCACGCGGAAAATCCTGCCTGATGAGCCCGCCTCACGAGTCACGTGGCACCGTTGTCACCTATAGCTGCCGCGCCTGTCGCGCTCACGAGCGCGCGACGCTGCACGAGCTTGCGCGCAGGCTGGCCGCACTCAAAGGCTACGACTTCGCGGAAGAATACAACGGTGCACGTCGTTATCCAGGTCACCTGTATTTCGTGCCGAACGACACGCTGGTCGGGATCGATACTGCACAGAAGCTGGGCATAAGAAACGAGCAGGATCTGTTTGGAGGTGTCGTACCGTTTGGATTCGCCGCCACCAAGACGATCACGCATGCGCTGCCCGCCGCTGACTCGCGCTCGCCCGAAGGCTGGTCGCGGGAATTCACGCGCAATGTGCGCGACGTGGTCCTTCCAGGCTACTCGGCGTTCACGCGCTGCGACGCGCGCAGCGCCGGCGCGCGACTGCTTAAGCTGGGTCGCGTTCGCATCAAGCTTCCGGCCGGGATAGGCGGGCTTGGGCAGGTTGTCGTCGACGACGCCCGCACGCTCGATGCGCAACTCAAGTCGCTCGACGACGACGCGCTGTGGCGCGATGGCCTCGTACTCGAGCAGGATTTGACCGACGTTGTCACGCACAGCGTCGGGCAGGTGAGCGTCGACGAAATGCGCGCAAGCTACTGCGGCATGCAGCGGCTCACCACCAACCATCACGGCGCACAGGTCTATGGCGGGTCTGACCTGATCGTCGCGCGCGGCGGCTTTGAGCGCCTGAAGGAACTCGTGCTTGTTCCGGAAGTCAAGATCGCTGTCGACCAGGCCCGCGCATATCACACGGCGGCGATGACGTCGTTTCCCGACATGTTCGCGTCGCGCTGCAACTACGATATTGCGCAGGGTGTCGATAAGACAGGGCAATGGCGCTCGGGGGTGCTCGAACAGTCTTGGCGCATGGGAGGTGCGAGTGCGGCGGAAGTGGCGGCGCTGGAGGCTTTCCACGCGAACGAATCGCTCGATGTCGTGCGCGCCGCAACTACTGAAGTGTATGCTACCGACTCGGTTCCTGCGGATGCTGTGGTCTATTTCCGCGGCATCGATGAGCATGCGGGAGCCATGACCAAGTACGTGCGAATAGCACCTTATGCCAACCCGTGACCAGACGATCGTCGTTGCAGTCGGCGATGGCCACATTGCCGGAACGCTGGTCACGCCGGGCACCCAGATGCCGGGGGTATTGTTTGTGCACGGCTGGGGCGGCAGCCAGCAGCAATATCTCGCGCGCGCGCGCGAAGTAGCCGCGCTCGGATGCGTGTGTCTCACCTTCGACTTGCGCGGTCACGCGGACACCCGCGCACAATACGAAACAGTTTCGCGCGAGCAGAATCTGGCTGATGTGGTTGCAGCCTACGACGTGCTGCTCGGCCATCCGAACGTCGACAGCTCCGCCATCGCTGTTGTGGGAAGCAGTTACGGCGGTTACCTCGCCGCCATTCTCACGTCCGTGCGCAGCGTCAAATGGCTGGCGCTGCGTGCACCGGCGCTGTATCTCGATAGCGGCTGGGAGCTGCCCAAGCGCCAATTGCACCGCGACAATCAGCTCATCGCATACCGGCAGAAACTGATTCCAGCAGAGGAGAACAGGGCGCTACGCGCATGCGCGGCGTTTCAGGGCGACGTACTCGTGATCGAATCGCAAAACGACAGCGTGATACCGCACGCCGTAGTTACCAGCTATGTTGAGGCGTGCAAGCACGCCCATTCCCTAACCTCCCGCGTGATACAGGGCGCAGATCATGGCCTGTCCGACGAAGGCGCTCAGCGTTCGTACACCTCGCTGCTGGTGAACTGGATGGGCGAGATGGTACAAGGCGCGCGCGTGGGCAACAAAGTCGCGCCGGTGGACACTCCGCGGCCAAGCTCCGGCGAGCATTGATCTAAGGAATCTCTGAGTAATCGTCATGCCCGCGCAGGCGGGCATCCAGACGCATTTGAGATCCCTGGGTTCCCGCCTACGCGGGAACGACAAAGTGAGATTTTTCAGACCTTACCTAACAGCGCGTCGACGACGATCTAAAGCGGGAGTGCTGGGCTAACGATTTGACCCCCGGCAGGAAAGCACGCTACGGTGCGCTCACCGTGCGGATGTACCAGGGAAACGAATCCCAGCTCACGACCTTCTCGGTTCCATCGAATAGTGCCGCGATCTTGCCTCCGCCCGCTTTGTAGGAAAATTTCCTGACGTGGTCCGGCGGCATCGTCGTCGGATTGCGCATAATGTCGATTGCCTGATCGGTTTTGAAAATCTGGAATTTCGACGGATCGTTCGGATTGAAAAACTTCGTCTCGGCGCCACCTTTGACCGCGGGACCGCGCTCGTATTCCACATGCGCTTCCAAGCGCTCGCCGCTGGGTGCCGCGAATTCCCAGTCTTCAGAGCCCGTCAATGCGCTGCCGGAAGCCGAAGCCGTGCGCGACATTCTGGCGATGCTCGCATGCTGGTAAACACCGAAAGCACCCGGCGCGTCGGCCTCATTCGCGGTAAGCCCATAAACGATCATCTGCCCGGTTGCGCCGCCCGCAGTCTGCCTGACCGGGACGGCAAGATAGACGAGACGCGCGGTGGGCCGCGCCGCAGGTTTGCCATCGCCGCCGATAATCGCTACGCGATCGATGAATATCATGCGCAGATTGGCGTCCTTCGCGGCGCCCTGCGCGGCGATCACCGTCTCCCATCCCTGCGGGAGCATTTTCGCGAGCGCTGCGTCGTTCACGCGGAAATCGAGCTGAAAGCGATGTTCCGCCGCCTGCTCGAGCATGGTTTGCGCGCATGCCGCGTGTGGCATCACTAGCAGGCTTGCGACGAGCGCGCCGATAAATATCTTTCCTCGTGTCATGGTGTCCTCCCCTTTTGCTGTTGCATCCTACCGCGTCTGGCGCTCATAGCCCGAACGAGTTCTAACTTTTTGATATTCTGTATTTTCTAAAAATTTCCTGCCAGTTCTTGAAAATTCGCACTGTGCCTCTATGTTTAAGGTGACGGATGCGGAAGCGTCCGCCGTACGTTGCTTAATACTTGATTGGAGGCCTAGTTATGGCGAACATTACGACGTTTAATCCAGTGAGGAACATTGCAGCTTTTGATCCGTTCGACGATCCTTTTGAAGACCTTTTTCGGGGCTTTTTTATGCGGCCGATGAGTCTGGAGCCACGCGCTCTGGGACAACAGGCGCAGTTCAAAATT
>DASYSI010000447.1:0-6778 GCA_036003485.1 Burkholderiales bacterium
GGGGGCATCACCCTATTCTGCAACGGAGGAGCACGTCATGAAATACAGTCTGATAGTCGATGGCAAGAGCGTGACCGTAGATGCCGAGCCCGCGATGCCGCTGCTCTACGCACTGCGCTCCGAACTCGGCCTCAACAATCCCAAATTCGGCTGTGGCCGCGCGCAGTGCGGCGCCTGCACGGTGCACGTCGACGGCGCGCCAACGCGCTCGTGTGTCACTCCAGTCAGCGCAGTCGCTGGCAAGACAATCACCACCCTCGCCGGTCTCGGCACTCCCGAGCGGCCCCATCCGCTGCAGAGCGCTTACATCGAAGAGCAGGTGCCGCAATGCGGCTATTGCATCAACGGCTGGATGATGACCGCGGCAGCGCTGCTGCGCGACACCCCGAAACCGACCGATGCACAGATACGCACCGCGCTCGCGGGACTCAAGTGCCGCTGCGGCACTCACATGGCGATCATGCGCGCAGTCAAGCGCGCCGCCAGAACGACTGCGTAAGGAGATGCCATGAGCCCACTCAAAATTTCCCGTCGCGAATTCCTGCAGGCCGCCGGCGCGCTTATCATCACCGTCGGCGTTCCGGGCGCGGTGACGACCGCGCTGAGTCAAATTCCGGGAAGCAACGCCGGCGCCAAGCCGCCGCTTTTGCCCGATCAACTCGATTCTTGGATTGCGGTGCTGCCTGATGGCAGCGTCACGGCCTACTTCGGCAAAACAGATATGGGGCAAGGCATCGACGTTGCGATCGGACAGATCGTCGCCGAAGAGCTTGACGTCGCGTTCGAGAAAGTCACTGTGGTACTGGGGGACACCGCGCTCACATGCAACCAGGGCGGCGCATCGGGCAGCACCGGCATCCAGTTGGGCGGCGTGGCATTGAGGAATGCCGCAGCAGAGGCACGCCGTCTGCTGATCGAGCGTGGAGCTCAACACCTGAAAGTACCGGTCGAACAACTGACCGTAGAAAACGGCGTCGTCATGGTGCCGGGCTATGCGCTGCAGAAGGTGAGCTACGGCGAGCTGATCGGCGGCCAGTACTTCCAGACCAAGCTCGAATGGAACAAGCAGTACGGCAATCCTCTCGCGGTCAAAGGCAAGGCCACGCCGAAGAAACCATCCGAGTACAAAATCGTCGGAAAATCGTTGCGCCAGGCGATTGTCGCTGACAAGGTCTACGGGAAACTCAAGTACGTGAGCGACATGAAGGTCGAGGGCATGCTGCATGCGCGGGTGATACGGCCGCCGAACGCCGGCTGCGGGCCGCTGGCAGTCGATGAGTCATCGATCAAGCACATTCCCGGCGCGCGGGTAGTACGCGAGAAAGACATGATTGCAGTTGTCGCCGAACGCGAGTGGAATGCGGTGCGCGCGGCCGAAGCGCTGAAAGTCACGTACGCGCCGGCATGCCAGCCGTTTCCACCGATGGAAAAGCTGCATGCGCACATCAGACAGGCAAAAGTCATCGGCGGCGAAACGCCGATCAAAAAAGGCGACGTCGATGCCGCGCTGAAAACCGCGCAGCGTGTGATCGAGGCCGAATATGAATGGCCGCTGCAGTCGCATTCGAGCATGGGTCCGGCGTGCGCGGTCGCGGACGTGCGCGCGGATCAGGCGACGCTCCTGACCGGGTCGCAAAAGCCGCATTACGGCCGCAACGGCATGGCCAAGCTGATCGGCATGGCGCCGGAAAAAATACACGCGAGCTGGATACCGGGTCCAGGATCCTACGGCCGCAACGATGCCGGAGACGCCGCGATGGACGCTGCGCTGATCTCCAAACTCACCGGCCGGCCGGTGCGGCTGCAATACATGCGCCACGACGCGACGGCGTGGGACCCCAAGGGGCCGGCGGCGGTCTACCGCGCGCGCGCGGGACTCGACGCACAAGGCAACGTGGTTGCTTATGACTTCTTCGGCAAGGGGTTCTCGCGCCAGGACGTGGTGCAGACCGAGAACGACCCAAAGGATTCGCTCGCCGGACAAATGACGGGTTACGCGCCAAAAGGCAACATTCTGTTTCAGACGCCGTCGGAAAAATACGATTTCGCCAACAAGCGCTGCGGCTGGGAATGCGTTGCACCGCTGCTCGAACGCGCTTCGCCGTTGCGGACCGGACATTTTCGCGATCCGCTCGGCGCCGAAACCCATTTCGCGAGCGAATCGTTCATCGACGAGCTCGCGCACGCCACCGCCACCGATCCCGTAGCCTTCCGGCTCAAATACCTCAACGACACACGGCATGCGGCGGTCATCAAAGCGGCGGCGGAAAAAGCCGGTTGGAGCGGCACTTACCCGAATCCCAACCGCGGCAAGGGCGATATCATGAACGGCCGCGGCTTCTCGTACACCGAGCGCAACGGCACCATCGTCGCGATAGTCGCCGAAGTCGAAGTCGACCGCGCCAGCGGGCGCGTGTGGGCAAAGCGCTTCACCGTCGCGCACGACTGCGGCCTGATCATCAATCCGAAAGGACTCGAGATTGTTATCGAAGGCAACGTCGTGCAGGCCGCTTCGCGCACGCTGTTCGAGGAAGTCCGCTTCAATGCCGACCAGGTGACGAGCGTCGATTGGGCGACCTACCCGATCCTCGACATCGCCGATGCGCCCGAAAAAATCGATATCGTTCTGATCAACCGGCCCGAAATCGCGCCATCCGGAGGCGGCGAACCTTCGACGCGCACGGTGCCGGCGGCAATCGCGAATGCGATCTTCGATGCGACCGGGATAAGGCTGCGCAAAGTGCCGCTCACGCGAGAACGCATGAAGGAAGCGCTGGCGCGCGCTTAACGACGCGGCGGTAAAACGTAATGAGAGTGCCGCGTCAGCTGCCCGTTTTCGCAGTTGCGAGCGATGGGCGCGCATGCCCGTCGCCGGCCTGCTTGATGCCGTCCACGAGGTGCCATTCCGAAAAGCGGTTCAGACGGTAGTTGGTGGGCCTCCACTTGGGCGTGAGAAAATCAGGATCGCAGAAGTATTCGATCATGCCGCCGAGCGGATTTCTGAAATACCAGAAATAGGCCGACGAGATCGGGTGCCGGCCTGGACCGACCGCGGTTGCCCATCCGGATTTCGTGAAGTGCAGTCCTCCGCCGAATACTTCATGCACGTCGCGCACCTCGAACGCGATGTGGTGAATGTCGGTGGCACCGTTACGGCTTTTGAGCAGAAACAGATTGTGGTGATCGCCGCGTGCGGCGTTGCGCAGAAACGTCGCCGCACCGCCTGCGTAACGATCCGATAGCCAGAAGCCGAGGCGGCGGTAAAATTTTTCCCCGGCTTTGACATCGGGCACAAAAAACGCGATGTGTCCCATGCGATAAGGCCGCGCGCGCGCGTAAACCGCCGCCTCGCTATTGACCCGTGCGCGCAGGCCCGGCGAGTTGAAGCGCGTGCCGCGGCTCGGCTTTTCTTTTTTGTGCGTCCAGACCCTGAAGCCGACGTTGATGCCACTATCGTCGACGCTGTGTAGGGTGCCGTTTTTGTCCGCGTTCACTTTGCGGTCGCGTGCGAGCTCCTCCGCAACCGCGTCGAGCTCCTTGCCCGATGCGACTCCCCAGATCACCTCGCGGAAGTTGGAGCCTCCCGACAATCTCGGCGGCAGCTGCGGCCCGTCCTCCCGGCGCACCACCACCTGGCTGCCGAGCGCGGTCTCAAGCACGACGCTGTCGCTTCCACCGCGCAGTTTATTGAGGCCCCAGTCCGAAAACATGTTACGCGCGAGCGCGACGTCGGGCGCGCCAAACACCACCGTATCTATGCCCACAAATGCCATCGCAGTCTCCAGAGCGCGCGAATAGTGCATAGTAAGTCGCGCACGGTCAAAGGTAAAATGCGCTCGATGAAAAGGAGCGTAACAGTCAAGCAAAGCGCCATGGTGCTGGCAGGCGTCGCCGCTGTCTATGGTGCAGCAGCCCATGCGCAAAGCTATCCCGACAAACCGATCCGGATGATAGTGCCGGCCGCTCCCGGCGGCGTGACCGACATCGTCGCAAGAGCGATTGCGCCGCAGCTGACCGCAGCGCTCGGACAGCCCATCGTAGTCGACAACCGCGCCGGAGCCGGCGGCATCATCGGCACCGAAACCGTCGCCAGAGCGGCGCCGGATGGCTATACGCTGCTCGCGGTGTTCGACAGTTTTATCTCCAACCCGTACGTGTTCAAGCGCGTGCCTTACAGCACACTCAAGGATTTCGCTCCGGTCTCGCTGCTGATCCGCGGGCCGCAACTTTTCGTTGTCCATCCCAGGCTCGGCGTAAAAACATTCGACGATTTCCTGGCGCTCGCACAATCTAGCAACGCTCCGCTCAATTACGCAACGGCGGGCCCAGCCACTTCGAGCCGGCTTTCAGTCGAGCTCTTCAAGGCGACGGCCAAGCTCGACGCCACGCTAGTGCACTACAAAGGAGGCGGACCCGCGCTCGCCGACCTGCTCGGCGGGCATGTCGAAGTGATGATCGCATCAGTGGGACTGGTCATGCCTCATGTCAAGACCGGGCGCCTCTATGTGCTCGCAGTCACGTCGAAAGACCGCAGCGCGCTGATTCCCGGCGTGCCCGCGATCAGCGAGTTCTATCCCAGGTTCGAGGCGCAGTCGTGGGTTGGCGTGCTTGCGCCCGCCGCAACGCCGCGCAATATCATCCAGCGCCTAAACGCCGAGATCGTCAACACGCTCGCCGTGCCCGACATCAAAGCGCGTTTCATGCTGCAGGGATATGAGACCCTCGGCAGCACGCCGCAGCAGTTCGGAGAATGGATACACAGCGAGTCGGAGAAATGGGGCCGGGTAATCCGCGAACAGCACATCAGCGTCGAATAATAGGTTTGAAACGAATGGGGCGATGGGTATCAAGTTAAACTAACAATTTTCTCAGAAGGGAAAACGCAACATGCTGAAAATCTGGGGCCGCAAGAATTCCCTCAACGTGCAAAAAGTGCTGTGGTGTTGCGCCGAGCTCAATCTCGATTTCGAGCGCATCGATGCCGGTCTGCAGTTCGGCGTCAATAACACGCCCGAATACAAGGCGATCAATCCGAACGCGCTCGTGCCGACCATCAACGACGACGGTTTCGTCTTGTGGGAGTCGCATGCGATCGTGCGCTATCTCGCACGCAAGCACGGCATGGGTACGCTGTGTCCTTCCGATCCGAAGGCGTACGCTGATGCCGACCGCTGGATGGACTGGCATGCGACCACGATATGGCCCAATCTCCAGCCGGTATTCCGCGAGCTCGTACGCGTCGCGCCTGATAAACGCGACATGCCGCTGGTCGGGGAATCGCGAAAAAAAGTCGCCGCGAGTCTGGCGATCCTCGATGCACATCTCGCCGCGCGCCCCTACGTAGCCGGCGCGGCGTTCACTATGGGTGATATTCCGCTCGGTACCGCAGCACAACGCTGGTTCAATCTTCCGATCGAACGCGAAAACTACAGCCAGCTCGATGCATGGTACCAACGCCTGCTCTCACGTCCGGCGTTCAAGCAGTGCGTTGATCTTGCTTTGACTTGAAATCGCCGCGATCGACTTCGAGCGCGGGATGACCACCGATTGCGGCCCCATAACACAAATGGTAAAGCGGTAAGCCGTGTTAGCATAGCGCCGCGCAGCATACGCCATGCTATTCAAAAATCTCATCGCGGCCGTACGGTCACGTGCGTCCGGCCACGCCGGAAAAACCGCCGACGTCGATTACCCGCTCGAAACCGAAGCCAAGCTGAACCGGATGCACGCGCGCGCGCCGGTCGATTTGCACCTGCGCATTCTGTTTCAGAACGAGCGCATCGGCGGCGAAAATTTCGCCGAACTCTATAGCCGCTGTCTCAAGGAGACCGGCACTGCCGTAACGCCGTTCAACATATTCCAGCGCTTTCAAACCCGCCTCACGCTGGTGCAGTACTTTCTCGCCACGCTTGCGGTTCCCGGCGCGCGCACCGAGTGCGGCGCCTATCGCGGCGCGACGGCGCTGCTGTTATGTCACGCCTGGCGCAGCCGCCAAACCGATTTTAGCGGCGACGACTTTTATTTGATCGACAGCTTTTCCGGCACCAGTGCTTCCACTGCGCATGATCTGATTCCGGTACGCGACGCTGATGGCGTAACCCGGATGGAGTCGTTTTTCGAAGCCGGCAAGACCGATACTTCGGCTGAACTCGTGCGCGGCTTTTTCAGCGATTTTCCGAATGTGCAGATCTGCGCCGGCTGGATCCCTCAGGTGTTTGCGACGCTGCCCGACCGCGACTGGGCATTCGTGCACCTCGACCTGACGCTCTATGAACCAACGCTCGCCGCGCTCGAATACTTCTACCCCCGGCTTAACCAGGGCGGCGCGATCGTGTGCGACGGCTCGATTTTCTGTCCCGGCGCGCAGGCCGCGTGGGATGAGTTCTGCGGTAGACACGAAATCGGATTTGTCGGCCTGGGTCATCGCGAGTCGATTATCATCAAGAATTAACTTGAATTGCCAGGATGCTCGGAAACCTGCTCAAGCATCTGCTGCGCCGTGATGCGCCGCAACCGGCCGCACCGCAGGCGCCCGCGGTTCATGTCAGCGCCGACTGGCTCAGCGCGGCACTGGAATTGCGACAACAGGGGCGTAACCGGGACGTCGCGACGATGTGCCGTGCAGTACTCAAGAGCCAGCCGCACAACATCGACGCACTGAATTTTCTTGCCGCAGCGCTGCTTGCGCAAGGCGAACTCAATGCAGGCATGGATTATCTGCGCCAGGTTATCGGACTCACGCCCGAATCAGCGGAAACCCACGCCAATCTCGCCGCGG
>DASYSI010000448.1:0-2777 GCA_036003485.1 Burkholderiales bacterium
ACCGATACGGCGCGCGCGCTGCCAGGGTTCGATTTACGGCCTACCCTGGTAAAAGCTGACCGACTGGCCCGACGTGTAACCCGAACACGTAATGCTGAAGGCGTGGAGGTGGCCGTCGTCGATGTAATGTTGAATTGCGCCGTAATTCAGGCGCGTGCGCAGCAGATGCGCAAGCGGCGAATTGTCAAAGAGCGAGACCGCACTCATTTTCCCGCCGGTTCCGCCGAAGATTCCTGCCCACAACCACTTGCCGCTGTTGTGCAGCACGCCGAGAAGGTCAGTGCGATAGACGTGGTGGGCGTGAAAGTTCTTCCATACCGTCATCAGCTGTCGGACACCGCGGCGGAAATTGCCCGCGTTGGCTGCGAGCACAGTGGCATTGATAGCACCGGCTGAAGTGCCGCAAATGATCGGAAAAGGGCAGGGCGATTTGGTCGGCAGCATCTCGGATATCGCGCGCAGCACGCCGACCTGGTAAGCGGCACGCGCGCCGCCGCCCGTCAGGACTAAGCCGACCCTCGGTTGTGCCGGACGGTTGCCGATATCCATCTCTTCTCCTGCTGACGGGCTATATTGCCACACTGCGTGCGACTGTTGATACTTGCGCCGCCTCAAGGGCGGAACGCCGGGCATCAGGGGGAATCATCGGCGAGCTGGCGATACAGATCATAGAGCATACCGGCTGTCGCCCCCCAGATGTAACGGCCGTGGTACGGCATCGCCAGATAGTCGCGATGGCGACCATTGAAATGGTAGCTGCGACGCTGATGGTTAGCGGGGTCCAAGACGAATGACAGTGGCACCTCGAATGCTTCGGCGACTTCGAATGGATCGAGCTTGAGCTCGAACGGCGGCTCGATCCAGCCGATGACCGGGCTGATTCTAAAGCCGGAAGGCATTTCGTAATCGGGCAGCGTGCCGATGATTTCAATGCACTCGCGCGCGAGCCCGATTTCCTCCTGTGTTTCACGCAGCGCGGTCTCGACGCGGTTCTCATCGCCGCCCTCGACGCGCCCGCCGGGAAAGCTGACCTGGCTCGGATGACCATTGAGATGAGCGGTGCGCTGCGTGAGCAACACGTTGACGTCATCCGCGCGGTGTATCAGCGGCACGAGCACCGCGGCAAGAATAACCGGCATCTCGGACGGCACCGAAGCTATGTGCGTATCGTCGGGTCGCGGCTTGCCGATCGGCCGGGCGAGGCGCGCGGCAACCATATCGCGGGTAAGCATTGGACTGTCCAAACAGCGGGTAGGCGACGATTTTAACGCCGAGTGCCGTGTGTTTACAGGCGCAACCGGCAAGTTGAGCATTGAACGGCGCAGGCTTATACTCTCCCACCGTAGCGCCCAATCAACCATTAAAGGAGAGCCCCTATGAAATTGCGTCACCTGACCGCCATCGCCGCGCTGGCCTTTTTCAGCAGCGCCGCGTTCGCCTTTCATTGCCCCAGTGACATGAAGAAAATCGATGAGGCACTGGCCCAAAATCCGAAGCTGAGCGAGGCACAGATGTCCGACGTCAAGAAATACCGCGCCGAAGGCGAAGCATTGCACAAAGCCGGCAAGCACCAGGAATCGGTCGATACGCTGGCCAAAGCCATGGGCATCCTCGGCGTCAAGTAACGCTAAAGCCGGTCGCTTTGCGCCGGTTTAGCTGCGCGCATTCGAACGGACGGTCGCCGCCGTTCAATGCGCGATAAGTTCTGTTCCAACTATTCCCTGCCTGTGTGGCGGGGAATTTTTTTGTACGCGGGCTGCCAGAAGCTGTTGGCACCGAGAACGCGATAGAAGACAACCAGATTCCGGATCCTGAATACTGTCTTATGCTTCACCACGGTATCGGCTTGCGCTCGTAAAAGAACCCGCCTGTCGGACCGTCAGCCGGCAGTGTTGCGAGCCATACCGCCGTGTCGGCGCCCTGCGCGACAGTGCGCGGCGCGTTCGGACCGCCCATGCGGGTCTTTACCCAACCTGGAGACATCGAGTTGACGAGAATACCGAAGGCGCGCGCTTCGTCCGCGACGATGCGTGTCAGCGCGTTCAATGCGGTCTTGGATATGCGGTAGGACGGAGTGCCGCTCTTCATTTCGGAGAGTTGGCCGAGGGTGCTCGACAGATTGACAATGCGGCCGTAGTTGCGCGCCTTCATCAGTGGCAGCAAAGCTTGAATCAGCATTAGTGGCCCAAGCGTATTGGTTTCGAGCGTTGTGCGCAAAATTTTCGGCTCCAGCTCGACCAGGCGCGCACCGTGCGGATCGATCATGATGCCGGCATTGTTGACCAGGATGTCGAGGCGGCCAAAACGTTTCGCGACGAAAGCGGCGAGCGCCTTAACGCTGCGTGCGCTGGTCACTTCAAGCCTGCAGAACGTGATCGGCAGCTCTTCACCGCGCAACGATTGACAGGCAGCCTTGCCCTTTGCCGCGTCGCGGCTTGTCAGAACGACATGTATTTCGAGCTGCCCAAGCTTGCGGCAGATCTCGTAGCCGATTCCGCGGTTGGCGCCGGTGACTACGGCCACACGCCGCCGCTCGATCTCCATCGGTCGCGCCTCGCCGCCGTTTACACCATGTCTTCAGGTTTCACCCACGCGTCGAACTGCTGGGCCGTCACGTAGCCAAGCGCGAGTGCCGACTCTTTGAGTGTGAGGCCCTTCTTATGCGCATTCTTCGCGATCTGCGCCGCCTTGTCATAACCGATGTGCGGATTAAGTGCGGTCACCAGCATCAGCGACTCGCGCAGGAGCTTGTCGATGCGCTCCTTGTTGGCTTCGAT
>DASYSI010000449.1:0-2142 GCA_036003485.1 Burkholderiales bacterium
CCCTCGCCAAAGCTATCAATTCCGCGACCGTGCGCGCCGGCACGGAAGGATTCACGACCAGGATCGAGGGCTGGATCACAATCAGCGTGATGGGCGCGAAATCTTTGAGCGGCTGATAGGGCAGGTTAGGATAGAACGCGGGGCTTGCGGCGAGCGCTGCGGTACTGCTCATCAAGAGCGTATAGCCATCGGGCGGCGATTTTGCGACATGATCGGCGCCGATATTGCCCGACGCGCCCGGACGGTTGTCGATTATGAACGTGCGTCCCAAAGTCTCGGTTAGACGCGGCCCTACCAGCCGCGCGACCTGGTCGATGGTGCCGCCGGCGACGGAAGGAACGACGATGCGCACCGGCTTTGCCGGATAGCTTTGCGCAAACACGCTGCCCGATAATAGTGCCGTTGCTACGACGAGTGCGCTACTTTTCAGCACTGCGATTGATGCCTTTCGCCTGTTTGAACAAGAGCGGATTAGGTAAACAAGTAGCATACCAGTGCGCGCAACTTCTCGATTGCCAGACGTGAGGCCAAAAGCCATTTGCAGCCGGCTATGCAACGAAACGACCTGCGGCGATGACGGCCCCAGCGCGGGCCGGCACATTGCATAAAAGGCAAGGGCGTCGTTACACTGTGGCCGTTAGTGGGCGTCGCAGAGGAGAGAAGCTTGGCAGCAGGCAATGACATCGGCGCGCGTCTCTTGCTGTGCGCGGCGGCGTTCGGGACATGCGCTGCGCACTCGCAAAGCCCGCCGGGGACGCCGCAGCCCTATCCTGTCAAGCCGATCCGGATCATCGTGCCGTTTACTCCCGGTACGGGGATCGACATTCTGGCGCGCACGGCAGGGCAGAAGCTCAATGAACGCTGGGGACAGGGAATCGTGATCGACAATCGTCCAGGCGCAAGCGGCAATATTGGCAATGAAGCGCTCGCCAAATCCGCGCCCGACGGTTACGCGCTGATGGTGACTGCGAATACATTCGCGATCACTCCGGCGCTGTCGAAATCGCTGCCATTCGATCCAGTGCGCGATTTCGCGCCAGTTTCCCAGATGGCGACCGGCACGCTCGTGCTTGCAGTGCATCCGTCGCTGCCCGCCGATTCGGTCGGCGCCTTGGTAAAGCTCGCCAAAGCGCGCCCCGCGCAGATCAACTACGCGTCGCCCGGCAGCGGCACGCCGCAGCATATGGCGGCCGAGTTGTTCAAGCTTGTTGCGGGTGTGCAGATGGTGCATGTGCCGTACAAAGGGTCCGCGGGCGCGGTCACCGATCTTATCGGCGGCCAGGTGCCGGTGATGTTCCTGCCGTTGCACACTGCGCTGCCGTACGCGCAGGCCGGCAGGCTGCGCGTGCTCGCGCAGTCCGGCGCGAGGCGCTCTGCGGCAGCACCGGAATATCCGACATTCGACGAAGCGGGTTTGCGCGGTGTGGATGTTGCATTTTGGTACGGCATGCTGGCACCGGCTGGCATGCCTGCTGAACTCATCGTCAAAATCAACGGCGAGATCGCGGCGATTCTGCGGCTCACTGAAGTGCGCGATGGATTGAGCCGGCAGGGCCTGGATCCGGTCACGGGCACGCCGGATCAATTCGCCCGGCTCATCCGCAACGATCTCGCGCGATGGGCGCGCGTGGTGAAAGACGCGCGTATCACGGCCGACTGACCTGCAGCAGCGACTTGAGATCCAACATGGCAACCCACCCGCAATCAAACCCGAAACGCCGCGAATTCTACGAGCGCATCGCGCACCACGACCTGGCGCCGCTATGGGAAGTGCTCGGCACGCTCGTGCCGCAAAGACCCGCTACACCGGGCGTGCCCGGGTGGTGGAGGTATCGCGACGTTCGCTCCTACCTGATGGAATCAGGCGAGCTGATCTCGGCGGCGGAAGCCGAGCGGCGTGTCCTGATCCTTGAAAATCCCGGCATGCGCGGCAGCTCATCGATCACGCACAGTCTTTATGCCGGTCTACAGCTGATCCTTCCCGGCGAGATTGCGCCGAGCCACCGTCACACGCAGTCCGCATTGCGCTTCGTGGTCGAAGGCACGGGCGCGTACACCGCGGTAGACGGCGAACGCGTGACGATGCAGCCGGGTGATTTCATCATCACGCCGTCGTGGACCTGGCATGACCACGGCAATCCC
>DASYSI010000450.1:0-7360 GCA_036003485.1 Burkholderiales bacterium
GCGCAGCGCCGAATCGAGCCAGACACCGACCATCGAATCCCTGCGGCCGGCGAGCTCGAACGTATCGAGCACCGCCGCACCGCGCAGAATAATGACCGCAAGGCCCGCCAGACGCAGACCGACGCGCACGTCGCCGCCGCCAGTCGGCAGCGGGCGGGAAAACAACGCTGCGCGCTCGGAGTCCCATTCGAGACTCGAATGACTGTCGTCGAGAACCGCGGTCAAATTCGCGCGTGCGGCTTTTGTCGGCCACTGGACCGCGTGATGCGCGAGGTTGCGTGCTTTTGCAAGCGCCGTGGGCGCCTTGCCGCCCAGCGTCGACCAATCAAACCGATTCATCGAGTACGGCGAAGATAACAGGCGTGCGACAGTCTCGCGCGATACTCTCCATTGGCTATATCTTCCAGCTTCCCGCACCGAATATTCCGACCAGTCCGATGATGATCAGATAGAGCGCGACGATGTAATTCAGCAGTCGCGGAATGATCAGAATAAGGATTCCGGCAATAAGCGATAACAGCGGACCGATACTTAACGTGACGTTCATGATGACATCCCTCCTCGTCAGAAGCGGAAGCTTCCATTCGCGCGCCGTTGGTGGTTAACCATCGACCGCACCCCATCCATGGTTACAGCATAGCTTCAAACAGCGGAGCAAACAATGGCGGCCTCGGCAAATATTCCTGCCTCGCTTATCCTGCCGTGATGCCTGCCTGCCGCACGACCCGCGTCCACTTTGTCATCTCATTTTTCAGGAATGCCGCAAATGCCGCCGGTGATTCGATGAGCGGCCGCGAACCGTCAGCGGCGAGCAGTTCAGTGACTGCCGGTGCGTTCATGATGCGTGTCAGTTCGTGGTGCAGCCGCATGATGATCGGCTGCGGCGTCGCCGCGGGAGCGACGAGCCCATTCCAGATCAGGATTTCGTAGCCCGGCACGCCTGCTTCCGCAATGGTTGGAATTTCGGGCAGTAACGGCCAGCGTTGAGCCGTTGTCACAGCGATCATTCTCAGGCGTCCCGCCTTGATGTGCGGCATCGATGCAGTGGGATTGGTGAAAGCCACCGCGGTCTCTCCGCTCAGAACCGCGGTGGTCGCGAGCGCGCTGCCCTTATACGGCACGTGCAGCATTTTGACACCTGCCAATAGGTTAAACAGCTCACCTCCAAGGTGCGACGCGGTTCCGAGCCCCGCGGAGCCGAACGTAATCTGGCCCGGCCGTGCTCTGGCGAGAGCAATCAGCTCTCGGACCGAACCGATCGGCAACGATCGATGAATGATGAGCGCGCCGGGAGCGATAGCAATGCGCGTAATCGGAGCGAAGTCGCGCAGCGAATCGAATGGCAGGTTTTGATGCAGGGCCGGCGCAACCGTGAACGACGTGCTGACGAGATAAAGCGTATAACCATCGGGCGCGGATTTGGCGACGATATCGGATGCGATCACGCTGCCCCCGCCTGGGCGGTTATCGACGACCACCTGCTGCCCGATGGTGTCTGCAAGCTTATGCGCGACGATGCGCGCAGCCGCGTCGTTGCCGCCGCCGGGCGCCAGCGGAACTATCACACGAATGGCTCGTGTCGGATAAGACTCAACGGCAGCAGCCGCCACTGTGTAAAACCCGGCGGCCTGCGCGCCCTTCCCGCGAACGGGCCTGCGGCTAACGAGTCCGGACGCGCCCCTCTCTGCCAACGGGACAATAATACGAACCGGCCGGATCGGATTATCCTGCGCAGATGCGCTCGTGAAAAATCCTATGGCAGTTAAAACAAGCAGTACGGCGGCAGGACGCTGCAGACGGAAAAAAATACGGGGTGTGATCACTTTATAATCAGGTCGAGCGCAGAAGCCGCTCGTTCTCCGCAGACATCAATCAGGGAATGCCGCGCGTTCTCCCACCGTCGACATTGATTGCAACTCCCGTGATCATGCCGGCGCGCGCCGAGGCGAGGAATACCGCGAGATCAGAAATGTTTTCGGGTACCACCACGCGCCCCATCGGAACCTCAGCGACGAGATGCCGGGTTGCCTCTTCGATCGAAATTCCGCGCTCGCGCGAAGTGATGTTCACGAGCTCGGTCCAGCGTCCGGTATCCGTCGAGCCGGGACAAATGGCGTTGACGGTAATCCCGTACGGTCCGAATTCGTTCGCCAATGCTTTGGTAATGCTCAATGTCCCCAGATTGATGGGCCCCGACATGACCGAGACCCCGCCTGGCTCGCGTCCGCGTGTTCCGGATATGTTGATTACGCGTGCCTGGCTGGATTTTTTCAAATACGGCAGCGCTTCGCGAGTCATGCGGATGAGACCCAGCGGTTTCACCGCGAAATAACCCTCCCACGCGTCGTCCGGTATTTCGGTCAAGCGCCCGCGATAAGCGCCGCCCGCGCAGTTCACGAGTATGTCCAGACCGCCCGTTTGGGCGGCCGCCGCGGCAAGCGCGGGTTTAATCGCCGCGCGTTGCCCCAGATCAAGCGCTGCCACGATAACGCGCAACCCGTCGTGCGCTGCGCGCAACTCGTGCGCGAGCGCTTCACAGCGCGCGATATCACGTCCGAACAATGCCAGATGCACGCCTTCGGCCGCCAATGCGACCGCAATTGCCCTGCCAATGCCGCGGCTTGCACCCGTGATAAACGCGGTGCGCCCTTTGAGATTGAGATCCATGTTTGCGCTTATTATATCCTCTTCCCTAATGCCCATGAATTGAGTACGCTAGCATCGTATCCGCCGCGCGCACAAGGCTGTTTGCAGCGGAAGGCGAGCGCAGCGCACATTGACGCTGCATGCATATTCTCAACAGTGGAGATCCTTCATGACTTATACCGTCGACCAATTCGCAAAATCGTGCCGTAGCGCCCTCAAAGCCGAGCCGGGACCCGCCGGACGCCAGAAAGTTTGCACGCTATTGCAGGACATATTGAAAGACGACGCATTTATCACAGCAACCTTCAACGACAGCACGCCCGAACGGCATCTGCTGCATGAGGATCCCGAACTTGGCTTCTGCATCCTCGCGCATAATTACAAGGGCGCAAAAGAAAGTCCGCCGCACGATCATGGGCCCTCGTGGGCCATTTACGGCCAGGTGCAGGGCGAGACCGCAATGTCGGACTGGGATCTCGTCGCGCCTGCGAGCACGGAAAAGCCCGGCAAAGTTCGCAGCAAAAAAACCTACAAGCTGGTCCCGGGCACAGCCCATGTCTACAATGAAGGCGATCTGCATTCGCCGAGTCGCGCCGGTCCCACGCGTTTGATACGCATCGAGGGAACCAATATGGAAAAGATAAGACGGCTCAAGTACGAGCCGGTATGAGCGCGCCTGTACTCGCTTACGCCATCACCATTTGGCTATCGCCCGAACGTCGAGCTAAAGCATGATGGTTCCGGCGCATCTCACTGCGACCAGGCGCGTAGCAGCAGCGACACGCCCATCAAGAGCAGCAGACCACCGATAAAGCGCGCCATCTGCACGCGTGAAATGCGGCCGTGGGCGCGGTTGCCGCACCACAACCCGAGCAGCGCGAAAGGCAGCAGAATGACGAACATAATCAGGCGGTCGGCGAGAATCAATCCGCCGGCCGCGAATACGAGAGCGCGGCTCAATGTTGAGATCAATACCATATTGGAGAGCGTCGCGCGCAGCGCAGCCTTGTCGTGGATCCGTCTTGACAGGTAAATCGCATAGGGCGGCGCCCCGATACCGAAAAGCGTCCCCATGGTTCCTCCGACGAGACCCGCGACCGGCGCCCAGCCGCGGCTGATGCCCGTCGCGGCGTCGTGCCGCTGCAGCGCGTACGCGCCGTACACGAGCAAAAACAGACCTAATGCAGTCAGCGTGATTTGCCGCGGCAGATTCACCAACAGCGTCACGCCGAGCACCGCCCCGATCACCGTCGCGGGAGCCATCCACTTCAACTCCGACTTGTCCGCGTCGCGTGAAAAGCGCGTCCCGAGCGCAAGTGCCGCCGACACATCGAGCAGTACGCACACAGGGAGCACGACGTCGAGCGGATAGAAGTGCGATAGCGCGGGAACTGTGATCAGCGAGGCCCCGAAAGCCGAGATGCCGAACACGACATAGGCCGCTGCCACTATTAATGCGGCAATGGCAAGCGGGTACATTTCGAGGGAAACGCTCACGTTCTTAGCACCTATTGAAGCACACGCATGCCGTTAATGTACACGTTCCGTGCGGCACGAACAGACCCGTCCCGATCCGACCCGCGTGGAAAAACAAACTGCGATAAACTGCGAAATGTTAGTGTCATGGTGCATGAGAAATCCGCGCCGCCGGGAACGCGCAACAGCGTCAAAATAAAATGAGGTATTTCATGTCGCGCATGGCTTTTTTCCGTTCGGTCGTTTTTGGTATAGCAGCGTGCGTAGCCGCTCCGGTAATCGCTCAGACCCGCGTTGAAAGCCGCGACATGGCGCTCGTCGGCTACCACGACCTGCAGGCGCGCACCGCCTACCAGCCTGTTATCAAGCAGCAGGGCGACCGCTGGATCGCATACGTTGGTCATCACGGCGACAATAAGTTGAATCCGCTTAACGGCAAAATGGAGGACAACGGCACCTCGCTCCTCGACGTGACCGATCCCAAGCATCCTAAATATCTTGCGCACGTGCCGGGTGAAGCCGGCAAAGCCGAGCAGGGCGGCGCGCAGATGGTGCGGGTCTGTGGCGGAGATGAACTGCCGAAAGGCGTCAAAGGCAAGTTCTACATGCTGCGCGTGTTCGGTAACCTGGCGCATGAAATCTGGGATACGACCGACCCGGCGCATCCGCAATTGCTCACGACGGTGGTGAGGGGCCTCAAAGGCACGCATAAGAACTGGTGGGAATGCGACACCGGTATTGCCTATCTGGTCGCGGGCGAACCGCAGTGGCGTAGCAACCGCATGACGCTTATTTACGACCTTTCGGATCCAGCGAAGCCCGTGTTTATCCGATCCTTCGGCCTGCCGGGACAGGAGCCCGGCGCGACGGGTCCGGTGCCAATCACGCTGCACGGCGCGATCTCGACTGGCCCGCAAGGCAACCGTGTGTATTTCGGCTACGGCACCAACGAGAACGGCGTGCTGCAGATCGTCGACCGCGACAAGTTGCTGAACGGCGCCAAGGAGCCGACGCGCGAGAACCTGCTTTACCCACAGATTGCGCGGCTCGATCTGATGCCCGGCAACGGCGCGCATACCGTGTTCCCGATGCTCGGTGTCGAAGTCGCGGAGTTTAAAAAGAACAAGGGCGGAAGTCCGCGCGACTTCGTTGTCATTACGAACGAGTCGATCCAGAAAGAATGTCTCGAATTCCGTCAAATGACGTTTATCGTTGATGTAACCACCGAGACCAAGCCGTTCGGCGTTGCGACATTCACAGTGCCCGAGGCGAGCGGCGATTTCTGCAAACGCGGCGGACGCTTCGGCTCGCACTCATCGAACGAAAGTTTCACTCCGATTTATTACAAGCGCATCATGTTTATCGCGAGTTTCAACGCGGGCGTACGCGCGATCGACGTGCGGGACCCCTATCATCCGAAAGAGATCGCGTATTACATTCCGGCGATGACCCAGAACACCGTTGTACTTGCGACTCCGGCGACCCAGGCGGGCAAAGTCGCCGCGACCGAAATCTCGAACAAGCGCGCGATTCAAACCAACAACGTCGAGGTCGATGACCGCGGCTATATCTACATCGTCGATCGCGCCAACACCGGAATGCACATTCTGGAGCTCACCGGTTCGGCGCGCGGCGTTGCCAACTTGCCGAAGAAGCAGACCGGCAAGTAAGAAGCGACGGGCCACTGCGCGTTATTTTATCGTGACAAGGCCGATGCGATTGACGCCGCTCGACGCGATCGCAATGTTGCCGTCACGCGTGACGCTCACATTGCGCACGACGTTTCCGCCGGACGGGATCGCCCAGGTCTGGAATTTCTCAGTCTGAGGATCGAAGCGCACCATCGTATTCGGCTTCAAACCCGATTCGTTGTACCAGATTACGTCTTTGATCGCCGCTATCCCATAGGGCTGTGACCTGGGTCCGCCGGGAGACGCCCATTCGGTCGCTTTGCCGGTCGCGGGATCGAATCGGCCGAGATAACCGCGCGAATAATCGGCGTACCACAGCACGTCGTCGCTGGTGATCGCGATGCGCCGTGGACGCGACTCGGCGTTCGGCAGCACGTATTCGCGTATTTCGAGCGTATCGGGATTGATGCTGGCGATCTTGTTGCTTCCGAATTCGACGTAAAACGGAATGCCTTTGGAATTCACCACCAGCCCATAGGGCCGCGACCGCGGGGTTGGCGATGGAGCGAGCTTGATGTCACCGGTCTGCGGATTGAACCGGCCCACCACGTTTGCGCTTTGCGCGGTGAAAAACATCATTCCTTTTTGATCGAAGATGAGCGTATGCACGTCGCGCACCTTGGGATCGGGCATCGGATATTGGGTGACTTTTCCGGTTTTCGGGTCGAGCTTGCCGATATGGCTGCCGAAATTCGCCGCGTACCAGATATTGCCTTCCTTGTCGGCGATGAGCCCATGAGGGCCCGATTTGGCGGGCAGCGGATATTCCTTGATCTGGTGTGTTTTCGGATCCATCCGTCCCAATACATTGGCGAACTGGCCGGTGTACCAAATCGCGCCGTCGTCGGTTGCGAGCGGATCATGCGGACGCGATCCAGGTGTGGGCACGACCCATTCTTCGATGGACACCTTTACATTTCCAGGAATCAGCACCGCGGGCGGCTTCGGTTTCTCCGGAAAATTTTTTGCCAGATATTCGATCACGACGTCAACCTGCTCCTTGGGCAACGGAGCACCGACGTTGATCATCATATTGACATTGTTTCGCCATGCCTCATGTGAATATCCGGCGTTGGTCACCTGACTGAGCTCGTGACATCCGACGCAGGCGGTTTCGACCATTTTTTTGCCATTGCCTTCGGGCAGCGTGTTTTGACTCCATGCTGAAAACGCTGCACAAAGAAAAACTGCCGGGATCAAACATATATGCGATTTTTTCGGCATCACTCCTCCGGACAAGATAAGGTCTCTGTCTTCACGCAAGCTCGGTATAGAGCACGGATTCAGAAATATATTATCGCATGAAGTGCCCGCGCGCTTCCCATGCGGCAATTTTTTAACCGCGCCGATCGCCGTATTGGAAACGCCCTGTCCGAGCAGACCTTACCATCCGTTGAATCGCGGCCAGGTCGCTGCGATTTCCAAACCGCCGTTGACTACGAAATAGCGGTCATGAGGCGCGGCTGTCGCGCAGGCGTGGTTGGGCAGGATCCGGAGCAGCGTGCCGACCGGAAACCTCGCGCAGTCGGCGCGTCCGCCGTCGCGGC
>DASYSI010000451.1:0-7432 GCA_036003485.1 Burkholderiales bacterium
GGCGGCGCTTGGGCTGGGAGGCCGCGCGTTATATTGCGCTTGCCAGCGTCCCGCTTGCCGCCGTAATGGCGGCTTGGATTGCGGCGGAGCCCGGTGTCCATCCCCATCCATTCGCACATCATGCTTACGTCGGCTGGGCGCTCGCGTTCGGAGTGCATCTGTGGGCCCTGCGCTCGCACGAACAACGCGACGAGCCGCTGCTCGAATGGTTACACGCGGGAGGATTCTGGTTGTTAGCGGTGATACTGTCGTGGGAGCTCGCGTGGCAGATCGATCATTACGTCGAGGGCAGGCGCGTGTGGCCGCTGATCGCGTGGGCGGTCGTGCCGGGCGCGCTGATCGCGGTTTTCGCCGCGCACGGCGAGCGGCTGGGCTGGCCGGTCGCCACGCACCGCCGCGCCTATCTCTACGCGGGAGCACTGCCGCTTGCAGTATTCCTGCTCGGTTGGGTGATCTACGTAAACTTTGCGAGTAACGGAGACCCGGCGCCGCTTGCTTACGTGCCGCTATTGAATCCGCTCGATCTCGCGCAAGCCGGCGCGCTGCTTGCGCTCGCAACATGGTTCGTCGGCTTAAAGCGGCTCGATCTTCCGCTCGCGAAACTGCCGGAGGACGCCGATGCAATGAAGGTGCTCGGTGTCGTGCTGTTTATCGCCTTAAACGGCGTGCTGCTGCGCACGCTTCATCATTACGCGGGTGTGCCGTTCCGGCTCGACGCGATGCTGCATTCGGTGCTCGTGCAGGCGGCTTTCTCGCTCTTCTGGGCTCTGCTCGCGCTCGCAGCCATGGTGATGGCGACGCGCCGCGGTCTGCGGGCATTATGGGTGGTCGGTGCGACTTTGCTGGGAGTCGTCGTCGGGAAACTCTTTCTCATCGACCTCGCGAATTCCGGCACCGTGGAGCGCTGGGTCTCGTTTATCGGCGTTGGCATCCTGGTCATTGTGGTCGGTTACTTTGCACCGGTGCCGCCCAAAGCGCACGAGCAGTCCGCATGAGATACCTTATTTGTGCATGGCTTTTCGTCGCTTATGCCGGCGCTGCGATCGCGGCGGACCGTCCCGACGATTTTGCGTATGGTTCCACGCTGGAAGCGGACGGCAGCGAGGCTCTTTACGAGATTACGCTGCCCGCAACAGTTTATCGGGGCGCGGCACGGCCCGATCTCGGCGATGTACGCGTCTTCAATGGCGCGGGTGAAGTGGTGCCGCACGCGTGGCGGCCGCGCAAAACTGCGAGCGCTGAAGCGCCGGCGCTCGCCACGCTCACGCTATTTCCGCTCAAAGCGACGGCCGGCACCCCGGTGGACGGACTTGCCATCAGCGTGCATCGCAGTGCCGGCGGCACGACCCGCGTCGATGTGGCATCGTCGGATGCGCGCGAGCGAACCGGCAAGCGCGTCATTGGTTATCTGGTCGACCTCACCGCGCTTGACCGCGCGCTGCGCGCGATCGAATTCGACTGGCCGATGACATCGGACGGCTTCGCAGGCAAGCTGCGCGTGGATGCGAGCGATGATCTGGCCGCGTGGCGCACGCTGGTCGCGGGGGCACCCCTCATCAGCATCGAAGTCGCGGGCCAGCGCCTGCAGCAGAAGCGAGTCGAATTGCCGCTGCAAAAAACCAGGTATCTGCGGCTGTCATGGGCAGGGCAGAGTGCCGATCAGCCACCGCCCGAACTCGCCGCTGCGCACGGCGAACTGGCGGAGAAATCGATCGAAGCGCCGCGCGAATGGACGCAAATCGAGGCCGGCAAAGGCGAGAAGCCCGGCGAGTACGTCTTCGATCTGCACAGCCATTATCCGATCGACCGTGTGCGCTTGGATCTGCCCGAATCCAACACCATCGTGCAGGTCGAGCTTCTCGCCCGCGAGAAAACGGATTTGCCATGGCGCGCGGTCACGCGCGGTGTTGCCTACCGCTTGCGTCAGGCCGGCGGCGAGATCACGAGCCCGGAATTTGCTGTCGGCGTTACGGCCGATCGCTATTGGCAGCTGCGAGTGGACCAGCAAGGCGGCGGAGTAGGCGCGGGCGCTCCCAAGATGCAGGTGGGCTGGGTGCCGCATCGCCTGGTGTTTGCCGCGCGCGGTGCGCCACCGTTTCAGCTCGTGTACGGCAATAGCCAGGCCAAACCCGCTTCTTACGCGATCGAAACGATGATTCCAGGCTATCGTGATGAATCGGGCGCGCAGATCCGTTCCGCCAAAGCAGGTTCGCAGCAAACGGTCAGTGTGCGCAACGCACAGGCGCTCGCGCAGCAAGAGCTCGGCGGCGAAGTGCGCAGGCACGACGCGGTCGACTGGAAGCGCCTGAGCTTGTGGGCTGCGCTGATATTCGGCGTCTTGATTCTGGGCGCGATGGCGTGGCGTCTTGCACGGCAGATCGACACACGCAACGACGTCCCATCGTCTCAGGATACGGATCCGAAATCAGCGGCCTCCGCCGCTCGAGGTGATACGTCTCAGCAATGATGACGTTGTCGCGCGCGCGGCTGTCGTGCGACGCAGCGCGTGACGCGATTTGAGAGTTTCAGCACGGTTATCCCCTTTTCTTGTCCCACACGTAACGCACGAATCGTTGCCAGCGGTTGGATTTTTGCGCGAGCTTGTTGTGGATCTTGCCTGCCGTGCGATCGCGCTCGGCGCTTTCTTTGACCAGTTCATGCAATTGCCGCATCGTCATGCCGCCGGGAGCTTTGAGCTTGTCGGGATCGGGTTTGTCTGCCATCGCTGAGCCCTCAGAAGCAGGGGTTTGCTATGTTAAACTTGTGACCTGCTTTTTGCGAGTTGACCAGGCGCACCATGTCCGGCAGCACTCTCGGCACGCTGTTTTGCGTGACCTCGTTCGGCGAAAGTCACGGGCCGGCGATCGGCTGCGTGGTCGATGGCTGCCCGCCGGGTCTCGCTCTCAGCGAAGCGGATATTCAGGGCGATCTCGACCGGCGCAAGCCCGGTACCTCGCGTCACGTCACGCAGCGGCGCGAGGACGACGTGGTCGAAATCCTGTCCGGCGTGTTCGAAGGCAGGACGACCGGCACGCCGATCGCGCTTCTGATCCGCAATGTCGATGCGCGCAGCAAAGATTACTCCAAAATCAAAGATACTTTCCGTCCCGGTCATGCCGATTACACGTACTGGCAGAAATACGGCATCCGCGATTACCGCGGCGGCGGCCGCCAGTCGGCGCGGGAAACCGCGGTACGCGTCGCAGCGGCGGCGATCGCGAAAAAATGGTTGGGCGAAAAATACGGTGTCGTCGTGCGCGGCTACCTGTCCCAGCTCGGGCCGATTGTGGTGCCGTTCAAGACCTGGGAAGTCGTGAACAGCAACCCGTTTTTCGTCGCTGACGCTGATTTCGTGGCGCAACTCGAGGAATTCATGGACAAGCTTCGCAAGTCCGGCGATTCGGTCGGCGCGAAAATCACCACGATTGCCTCCGGCGTGCCGGTTGGCTGGGGCGAGCCTGTCTATGACAAGCTCGACGCCGACATCGCCTACAACATGATGAACATCAATGCGGTGAAAGGCGTTGAAATCGGCGCCGGCTTCGCTGCGATCGGCCAGAAAGGCACCGAGCACTCGGACCAGATGGCGCCGCAGGGTTTCTTATCAAATAACGCGGGTGGCATCCTCGGCGGCATATCGACCGGCCAGGACATCGTCGTCAACGTCGCGGTCAAGCCGACTTCCAGCATCCGGCTCGCGCGGCGCACCATCGACAAGGCGGGTCATCCGACCACGATCGAGACCCACGGCCGGCACGACCCGTGCGTCGGCATACGCGCGACCCCGATCTGCGAGGCGATGCTCGCATTGACGCTGATGGATCATGCGCTGCGCCACCGTGCACAGAACGCGGATGTCATTTGCGAAACACCGAAAATCGCGGCACAGGCGCCGCGCGAAGTCGTCGCGGAGCTGCGCAACACTGCGTCAACCGAAAATCCCGATCCCGACGAGGCATGACGCGTTGCGTCATGTGTTGCGGCGCGCAGCGCCATGCGTAAGGTGCCGTACTGGCGGCTCGCCGGTACTTATTTCTTTTACTTCGCTTACATCGGTGCGTTCGCGCCGTACTTCAGCCTTTACCTAAGTTCGCTCGGCATCGCCGCGGCTGGAATCGGAATGATCATGGCGCTGCCGCAACTGGTGCGCATTTTCGCGCCGCACGTGTGGGGTTGGTTTGCCGACCGCAGCGGCAGGCGCCTGCGCGTGGCGCGTATCGGGACTATCGTCGGCACCGTCATTTATTGTGGATTGTTCGCCGCGCGCAGCTTCGAGGCGCTGTTCGCAGTCGTGCTGGTGATGAGTTTTTTCCTGAGCGCAGCGCTGCCGCTCGTCGAAGTCACGACGCTCACGCATCTCGCGGAACGCACGGCGCAGTATGGCCGTATCCGGGTCTGGGGCTCGATCGGATTTATCGCTGTCGTGCTCAGCGTCGGCTACGCGCTCGACGCACTGCCAGTCGGCGCCCTGGTGTGGATCCTGTTCGCGATCCTGATCGGCAACGTCGTTTTCCTGCTGCTGGTTCCCGAAGCGTTGCGCTCGGAACACGCCCACGATCATATGCCGATCGCGCATGTTCTCAAGCAGCGGCAAGTGCTGGCGTTGATCGTCGCATGCGCGCTGATGTCGATTGCGCACGGCCCGTACTACACGTTTTATTCGATTTATCTCGTCGCTCATGGCTATACCAAAAGCGCCGTCGGCTGGCTGTGGGCGCTCGGCGTGATCTGCGAAATCGCGATTTTCTTCTGGATGTCGAATCTTTTTCGCGTGTTTACGCTGCGCCAGGTGCTGATCGCGAGCTTCGCGCTCGCGGCGCTGCGCTTTGTCGCCATTGCGTGGTACGCCGACAGCCTCATCATGCTGCTCTTCGCACAGACGCTGCACGCGGCGAGTTTTGGCTCTTTTCATGCGGCTGCACTCGGTTACGTGCACCGTTTTTTTCGCGGCCGCAATGAAGCGCGCGGCCAGGCCATCTATACCAGCCTCACGTTCGGCCTCGGCGGAACGCTGGGCGGACTGTACGCTGGATATGCTTGGGAGCGCTTGGGCCCCGGACTTACGTTTTCCGGCGCGGCGTTGTGCAGTTTCGCCGGCATGTTGATTTTGTGGCTCAAACTCGGCAACGGCGGCACTACACGCGCGATCCAAAGGAACTAATGCTGGTCATCGTGCCTCGAACTATGAGATAATTCCACGTTTCCAAGGGCTTACGTAAAGAATTCTATGGCAGCACAAACGTTATACGACAAATTGTGGGAGAGCCATCTCGTCCACCAGGATGCCGACGGCACGGCGCTGATTTACATTGACCGCCACCTCGTGCACGAGGTAACAAGCCCGCAGGCGTACGAAGGGCTCAAGCTCGCGAACCGCAAACCGTGGCGCGTGGGCTCGATCGTCGCGACCGCCGATCACAATACGCCGACCAAGGACTGGGACCGCGGCATCCAGGATCCGATATCGCGGCTGCAGGTCGAGACGCTCGACGCCAACATCAAGGAATACGGCGCGCTGACTTATTTCCCGTTCCGCCATGAGAAGCAGGGGATCGTGCACGTGATCGGACCTGAATCCGGTGCGACGCTGCCTGGTATGACAGTGGTATGCGGCGATTCACACACGAGCACGCATGGCGCGTTCGGCTGTCTCGCATTCGGCATCGGCACTTCCGAAGTTGAGCACGTGCTGGCGACGCAATGCCTGGTACAGAAAAAAACCAAGGCGATGCAAGTGCAGGTCGAAGGCAAGCTCGGGACGGGGGTCACCGCCAAAGACATCGCGCTCGCGGTGATCGGCAAGACCGGGACGGCCGGGGGTACTGGATACTCGATCGAGTTCGCCGGCAGCGCGATCCGCAGCCTGTCGATGGAAGGGCGCATGACATTATGCAATATGGCGATTGAGGCCGGTGCGCGCGCCGGTATGGTCGCGGTAGACGATACGACCATCGATTACCTCAAGGGTCGCCCGCTTGCGCCCAAGGGCGCCCTGTGGGAACGCGCGGCCGCGTACTGGCGCACGCTCAAAAGCGACGACGACGCCAAGTTCGACAAGGTGATCGCACTCGATGCGGCGACGATTATGCCGCAGGTAACGTGGGGCACTTCGCCGCAGATGGTGACCAGCATCGACGGCAGCGTGCCGGATCCCGCCAGGGAAGCCGATCCGGTGAGGCGCGAGGGGATAGAACGCGCACTCCAGTACATGGACCTGCGCGCCAATACGCCGATTACGGAAATCAAGCTCGATAAGGTATTTATCGGTTCGTGCACCAACTCACGCATCGAGGATCTGCGCGCCGCTGCGGCAGTCGTTCGCGGCAGGAAAGTCGCAGGCAATGTCAGGCTGGCGTTGGTCGTGCCCGGCTCGGGACCGGTCAAAAAACAGGCGGAGCAGGAGGGGCTCGATCAGGTATTTGTCGCCGCCGGTTTTGAATGGCGCGAACCCGGGTGCTCAATGTGCCTCGGAATGAACGACGACCAGTTGTCGCCAGGCGAGCGTTGCGCGTCGACTTCGAACCGCAACTTCGAAGGCCGTCAGGGTCCGGGTGGCCGCACGCATCTGGTCAGTCCGGCAATGGCCGCAGCGGCTGCGATTGCCGGGCATTTCGTCGACGTGCGCAGTTTCAACTAACCCGGAGGCCGTGATGATCAATTTGAAATTGCTCGCGCTGCTGAGTTGCGCGGTCATGGTGGCAGCCTGCAACACCATGGAAGGACTGGGCAAAGATATATCGAAGGTCGGCGACAAGATCGAGAAAAAAGCGGAAGAGAAGAAGAGTTATTAAATGGAAAAATTTGTTTCGCGCGAAGGCCTGGTGGCGCCGCTTGACCGCGCTAATGTCGATACCGACGCTATCATTCCGAAGCAGTTCCTGAAGTCGATCAAGCGCAGCGGCTACGGCCCCAACCTGTTCGACGCGTGGCGTTATCTCGATCACGGAGAACCGGGCATGGATTGCTCAAAGCGCGCGCTCAATCCGGATTTCATTCTCAATCAGCCGCGTTATCGGGGCGCGCAGATTCTGCTCGCACGCGAAAACTTCGGCTGCGGCTCATCGCGCGAGCATGCGCCATGGGCGTTGCTGCAATATGGCTTCCAGGTTGTGATCGCACCCAGCTTTGCCGATATCTTTTTTACCAACAGCTTCAAGAACGGATTGCTGCTGATCCAGCTCGAATCCAGAATCGTCGATCGGCTGTTCAAGGAAGCCGGCGCGACGCCCGGTTATCGTCTCGCGGTCGATCTCGAGCAGCAAAGCGTGACCACACCGGGCGGAGAGGTATTCAAATTCGAGATCGATCCATTTCGCAAACACAGCATGATGAATGGACTTGATGAAATAGGCCTCACGCTGCAGCATGCCGACAAGATCAAGGCGTTCGAAGCGAATCGGCGCAAAGAACAGCCCTGGCTGTTCATATCGTG
>DASYSI010000452.1:0-1848 GCA_036003485.1 Burkholderiales bacterium
GAACGCGCACATCCAGACCGTGTGATTCGCAAGTTCATTTTAAGACCATGCTTAGCAGGCTGATGCAGAACCCGCTGGGAGCCGCGTTTGCACGAAAAGTGCTCAGATGCAAGGCGCGCGACGAAGGTCGAACGCTCGTTCTGTTCGACGAGGAGCGCAACGCCGCAGCTGGGCACTTTTCGTGCAAACCCTTCGGGGCGATGCTGGGCGGGGCCCGCCGCAGCGGCCGCGCTAAGGCAACGGCGCAGCGTAGGCGGGCCATCGATCGCGCTCCCCGGCCTTGCTTCGCTCCGTCTACGGCTCGCGCGATCATCTGCTTTGTTGCGAGCCTTGCGAATAGTCTGGCTATTCGTCTGCGGCTCGCGCCGCGCATCTCGCCCCGCACAGCAGCGCCGCGGCCCCATGGGGTTCTGCATCAGCCTGCCAGTGTCGTCGCGGTTCTCGCATTGCTCGGTGCGCTGGTTTCGCTACCCGCGCCCGCGCAGCAGTTTCCCTCCAAACCGGTGCGACTTATCGTGCCGTTCGTGGCGGGCGGTTCGGCGGATGTGCTGGGGCGTATTCTGGCGCAGCGGCTCGCGCAGCAGTACGGCCAGCAGGTCTACGTGGAAAACCGCCCCGGCTCGGGCGGGCACGTCGGCGCCGAAGCGGCTGCGCATGCCGCGCCCGACGGTTACACCATCGTCTTCGGCACGATCGGGATCCACGCCGCGTACGCAATTTACTCAAAGTTGAGCTACGACCCGGCGCGCGATCTGCAAGCGGTCGCGCTGTATGCCGATGTGCCGTGCGTGCTGATCGTGCATCCGTCGGTGCCGGCGAGGACAGTGCGGGAATTCATCGCGCTGGCGAAGCAGAATCCCGGCCGGCTCAATTTCGGTTCTGCGGGCAGCGGTTCGTCGACGCACATGGTGGGTGAGTGGTTCAAGCTCGTCACCGGCGTGAACCTGACGCACATTCCCTACAAGGGCAGCGCGCAGGCGATGCAGGATCTGCTCGGCGGCCAGATCGAGTTGATGTTCGAGAACCTACCGACTGCGATTGCGCAGATCAAGGCGGGCAAGGTGCGCGCGCTCGGCATGACCAGCAGGGCGCGCAGTCCGAGCATGCCGGATATTGTTACCGTCGCGGAGGCAGGTGTGCCCGAATTCGAGGCGACGGCGTGGTTCACTATTGCAGCGCCAGCAAAAGTCCCTGCCGACATCATCCGCAAGCTCAACACCGACCTGAATGCGTTCCTCAAAGCGCCCGAGATGCAGCCGCGCTGGATTGAAATGGGCGTCGTGCCGCTCGGCGGCTCACCGGCCGACGCGGAAAAATTTTTCGTGTCGGAACGCGAGAAGTGGAACAAGGTTATCAAGGCCGCTGGCATCCGCGGCGATTGAACAAAGTGAGGAGATAAAGCTTGAATCAACGAACGTATGGTTACAACGCCGCGGTGGCGGTACTTGTTGCAAGCGTCTTTTGTGGATCAGCATTCGCGCAGACATTTCCGGTTAAGCCAATTCGATTGATTGTTCCGTATCCCCCGGGCGGGGGAACCGACTTCGTGGCGCGCGTCGTCGCGTTGAAACTGCCCGAAATCATCGGCGAGAACGTGATCGTCGACAATCGTCCAGGCGCCGCAGGCCTCGTCGGCACCGAGCTTGCCGCGCGCGCGCCCGCCGATGGCTACACGTTGCTGCTGGTCGATTCGTCGCTGCCGATCAACGTGTCGTACTACAAGAACGCCAAGTACGACGCGCTTAAGGATTTTGATCCGATCACCGATGTGGCCGATACGCCTTATCTGCTCGTCGTACAACTGGGTTCGCCATACCAAAGCGTGCGCGACGTGATCAATGCGGCAAA
>DASYSI010000453.1:0-2669 GCA_036003485.1 Burkholderiales bacterium
GCAGAATGTAATCGAATTTTGGAAGCGTCTGACGTAAAGGCGCGCATATCGGCACTGGGAGGTGTGCCTGCTGGGGGAAATCCAGAACAATTCGGTAGTCTAATTTCAGCGGAATTGTCGAAATGGGCTGATGTGGTCAAACAAGCCAACATGAAAGTTGACTAGTGACGCTTGCATGAATTAGGCCATCTGCTAGCTTCGTATAGTACTGAGTGGTAAAAAGTAGTCGCGATCTGAGTCGCACCTTCGCGCGATCCTGAAGATTTGGGTGGAGCATTACAACCGTGGAAGGCCGCACAACAGTTTGGGTCCTGGCATTCCGGGTCCGCCGAACACATCAATGGTGATCGCAAGACAAGCGGACTTCCCCCCACCATCGAAGTCGGCACGTCGCTAATATTTGCGGATTACAGATGTCGTTCAAGGACGGGATCGAGACTTTTTTGAAGTTTCCGCTCAAGGAGACCGCGATCGATCGCATTTTTTACCGGAACGCGGCCGAACTGCTCACCATCGCCTGAAACGCGTCGATCCGGACACCGAGCTCAAGATGACTTACGCAGAAACACCACACGGCAAGCTCTACTACGAAATCATTGATCAGGTTGTGCCCTGGACGACGCACTGCGAGACGATCATGTTCCATCACGGCATCGGCGCCGACCCCGGCATCTGGACCGATTGGCTGCCATTGCTGACGGACCGTTACAGGATTGTGCGCTTCGACATGCGCGGCTACGGCCGCTCGCACATTCCACCAGCCGATTTCAAATGGACGATCGATCTGCTGGCGCAGGACCTGCTCGCAGTCGCGGACGCGGCGGGCGTCGGACGCGCGCATTTTGTCGGTGAGTCGATCGGTGGCACCGTGGTGCTGCAGTTTGCTATCACGCATCCCGAGCGCGTCGCCACGCTCACCGTCAGCAATGGCGCGCACGTCGGCGGCTCGATTCAGGGCGTGCAGGCTTGGCAACGCACGATCGATGAGCAGGGCATCAACGCATGGTCGGATCAGTTCATGCGCGACCGGTTCGTCGACGGAGCGCTCGATGAGAGTAAATATGCGTGGTACGCACGGCGGCAGGAATCGTGGCAGCGCGATTAGATCCTGAACGCGCTGCGTGCGCTCGTGGGTGCCGACCTGCGGCCGCGGTTGTCGGCGGTGACCTGTCCCGTGCTGCTGATGCACGGCGATCGCAGCCCGTTCATTCCCGTCGAGACCCTCGTGGACTTGTATCGATGCCTCAGTAATTCCCGGCTGCAGATATTTCCCAACGCGCGCCATGGCTTACCGTTCTCGCACGCGAGAGTATGCGCGCAGGCGTTGCGCGAGTTTCTGGCCGAGGCGCGCGGCAGCCAATCAAATATATAAAATCGCAGGGGGCTCGAACCGTTATGAAAATTCAGCGTGCCCAGTTAATTGCCGGCATACTGCTGTCTTTCGTGATCGTTGCGCTGGTTTACGCACCGGCTTTCGCGCAGCAATGGCCAGCGAAACCGCTACGTATCATCGTGCCGTTTCCACCAGGCCAGGGCGCTGACATCGTCGGACGGCTGGTGGCGGAACGCCTGACGGTGGTGCTCGGTCAGCAGGTAATCGTCGAGAACCGTCCCGGCGCGGGCAGCATGCTGGGAACCGAATATGCCGCCAAGGCGCCCGGCGACGGCTATACGCTACTGATCGGCGGCACCAGCGCGCTCGTCATCAACCCGCATCTGTACAGCAAGCTCGGGTACGACACGGCGCGCGACTTCGCGCCGATCACCAATCTGGCGTCGCTGCCGATGGTGATCTGCGTGAACCCATCGTTTCCCGCGCACAACATCCAGGATCTGATCAAATTGGCGAAGCGGCGTCCAGGCGAGGTGACCTACGGCTCGTCCGGCAACGGCAGCACCGATCATCTCACGCAGGCGCTCTTCGCGAGCGCGGCCGGGATCAGGCTTACGCACGTGCCTTACAAGGGTTCGGCCGCCAGCATGACGGACCTGATCGGCGGCCAGATCGCCATGGCCACCGCGACCACGCCAGGAGCGGTGCCGTACGTGCGAGCCGGCCAGATCCGCGCGCTCGGCGTTACCTCCATCCAGCGCTCGTCTTTCCTGCCCCAAGTGCCAACGCTCGACGAGCAGGGCGTCAGGGGCTTCAACGTGATCGCGTGGGCGGGCCTGGTCGCGCCGGCGAAAACGCCGCTGCCGATTCTCGATCGCTTGAATAGCGAAGTCGTCCGGATGCTGATAACGCCTGAGATGCATAAGCGTTTCCAGGACCTCTCGATGGCGCCAATTGGCGACACTCGCGAGCAGTTTGGCGCGTTTCTCAAGGCGGAGCTTGCAACGTGGGGCGAAGCGGTGAAGTTCTCCGGCGTCAAAATCGAATGAAGATCCCGCGCTCACGATATAGCTGTGGTAAGGGCCCCGAGTTGGACCGTAAATTTCATATTACTTTGCTGAGTTTGATCGCTCCGCTGACATTATTTCCGACCAGTGTAGCTTCGAGTCGCGACTACCCCGTCAAGCCGATTCGCGTGATCGTTCCCTATGCGCCCGGCGGCGGGACAGATACGACCGCGCGGATCCTCGCGCAGAAGCTCACCGACAAATGGGGCCAGTCGGTCATCGTCGACAACCGGCCGGGCGCAGCCGGCATCATCGGGTCGGATATCGTC
>DASYSI010000454.1:0-3644 GCA_036003485.1 Burkholderiales bacterium
AACGAGCGTTCGACCTTCGTCGCGCGCCTTGCATCTGAGCACTTTTCGTGCAAACGCGGCTCCCAGCGGGTTCTGCATCAGCCTGCTAATGGAAGAACAACGGAGCAAACCAGTGCGCGAAACCATAGACGCTGCTAATGCCCTCGGCGCTCGCCGCGCCGAACAAACACCAGCGGAACCGTGCCTCCGGGGCGATCAGAGCCGACAAACCAAACGCCGCAGCAAGAAACGGTGACAGGAAGATTCTGGGGAATGCCAGCATTGCCCAAACACTGGTGCTTTGTGGGGCGAACACTGTGACCGCAACGACTACGAGACTTGTGCTCGCCACAGCGAGCCCGGCAATGGAACAGGCAAGCCAGAAGGTCCGGCTTTGCCTCAGGAAGACGAGTGCCATCGCGGTTGGAATGATGGAAACGATGCCGAAGACCGCGATGAAGAAAAGACTGTCTCCGAACGCGTACATTCCTGCGGATGCATCTCTGTCGGGTCCGCTGGTTTGGCTGATGTAGATTGAAACGACGCAGAAAGCCACTAGAGCTGCCACGGCATAGCCGCCCACGACTATTCCTGCCTTGGCTACCGCCGGAAGCATTTGCATTCGATACAAAGACGAAGCTAGCTGCATCTCAAGCCGACTGACGAGGCTATAGAAAAAGTGCCCAAGTATTTAAAACCACAGGTTTGCGGGGACTCTTGACAGCTCCCGCTGATCGTAGCGTTGATTGCAGCGCGTTCGGAGAGGTCGCTTTTAAGCATGCCGCAACGATACAACGGAAGGGTTGCATATTCCACCCATGCGCACAAGTTGTCATCTACGACCGCGCTGCCAGGTTGAGGAAGTCGCCGTGCTGCGATGTCCGAAAACGGCCAGACAAGGCCGGTCGCTACGCTCATAATGCACGCATGCTACTTGACTCCCGCATCTGTTACCGCGCGCTCAAAGCGCGCGATGCAAGGTTTGACGGCCGTTTTTTCGTCGCGGTCTCGTCGACGCGCATCTATTGCCGGCCGGTCTGCACGGTCAAGCCGCCCAAGCGCGAGAACTGCCGCTTCTTTCCGAGCGCGGCGGCCGCGGAGTCGAGCGGCTACCGGCCGTGCCTGCGCTGCCGGCCCGAGCTCGCGCCCGGCAACGCGAGCGTAGATGCGACGACGCGCCTGGCCCAGGCCGCCGCGAGCATGATGGAAGACCGCACGCTCGAAAAGGATGGACTGGATACACTCGCCGTGCGCCTGGGCATTACCGACCGGCACCTGCGCCGCGCTTTCGGCGCCGAGTTCGGCGTCTCGCCGGTGGAATTCGCTCAGACGCAGCGGCTGCTGCTCGCGAAGCGTCTCCTGACCGATACCGCGCTGCCGGTTACCGAGGTGGCGTTTGCGAGCGGATTCGGCAGCGTACGGCGTTTCAACGCGCTCTTCAAACAGCGCTACCGGCTCAGACCTAGTCAACTGCGCGGCCAGCGGCCGAGCGGTGCGCCGCTAGCCGCTGCAGGCGACGCGCTCAGGTTCGAACTGAGTTTCCGGCCGCCCTTCGATTGGTCTGCGGTGAGCGCATTCCTCGGCGCGCGCTCGATCCCCGGCGTCGAAGCGGTGGAGGGCGGCTGTTATCGGCGCACGGTGCGCATCCTGATCGATGGCAAGGAGCATCGTGGCTGGATTGCGATTGAGATATCGCCCAAGAAACCCACGCTGTGCGTCGCGGTTTCCGCGTCGCTCGCCAAGGCGCTGCCGCCGGTGCTCTCACGCGTCAAGGCACTGATGGACCTCGCTTGTCATCCCGCCGAGGTGGCGCAGGCGCTGGGCGCACTGGCAAAGCGCCATCCCGGCTTGCGCGTGCCCGGCGCGTTCGATGGTTTCGAGATGGCGGTGCGCGCGATCCTCGGCCAGCAGGTAACGGTGGCTGCGGCGCGTACCGTTGCGGGCCGCTTCGCCGCGACATTCGGCGATCCGATCGAGACCCCATTCGCTTCGCTTACCACACTGTTTCCAACTGCGATGCGTGTTGCTGCTCTGTCACCGGGACGCATCGCGCGCCTCGGCATGCCGGGCGCGCGCGCCCGCACCGTCGTCGCGCTCGCGCGCGCGGTGGTGGACGGACGCCTCGTTCTCATGCCGAACGCCGACATCGAGGCGACGCTCGACGCGCTGCGCGCGCTGCCAGGCGTGGGGGAATGGACCGCGCAATACATCGCAATGCGGGCGCTGTCATGGCCCGACGCGTTTCCACATACGGATCTGGGCGTGATGAAGGCGCTCGGCGAGACCGGCGCGCGACGCGTGCTGGCCACGGGCGAAGCATGGCGGCCCTGGCGCGCGTACGCGGTGATGCATCTATGGCAATCATTGACAAAGGAGTAACCATGCACTACTACGATTTCTATGAGAGCCCTCATGGGCAGATGCTGCTCGTCGCAGGAGCCGAAGGACTTTGCGGCGTCTACTTCGACGGCCAGAAATATCATCCGCAGATCGAGCCGGAATGGCGGCGGGATGTGCGCCACGCGCCGTTGCGCCAGGCGCAGCGCGAACTGGCCGAATACTTCGGCGGCGAGCGCAAGCGCTTCGAGATTGCGCTCGCGCCCGCAGGCACGCCATTTCAGCGGTCGGTGTGGAAAGCTATCTCCACGGTCAGTTTTGGCAAGACCATCACCTACGGCGAGCTTGCGCGCCGCGCGGGATGTATGGGCAGCGCGCGCGCCGCAGGCGCTGCAACCGGGCGGAATCCGATCAGCATCATCGTTCCCTGCCACCGCATTGTCGGTTCGAACGGCAGCCTTACGGGATATGCGGGCGGCCTCGATAGAAAGCGCGCGCTGCTCGCGCTCGAGTCGGGAATCCCGGATTTGCTATCGGCTGCGTAAATGCGGAGGGCGTTGTTAGGCGCGACTCGATGGGTAGTGAAACCGCTTTTCTTCAAAGCAACTGCCATAGCATAGAACGGCTCTGAACTTACGGTCGCTCGCATCTATCGCGCACAACGTTGGGTTCAGGAGCGCGAGGAAGCACTGTTTCCGAGTGTTGCCTGCAACCCGTTGTTAGACGGCGTCCGGCTAACTGCCGCCTTTGGGGGCGCAGTCGCCGCGATCGACGGGCGGGCGCACATGTGTGCGAACCAATCGCACAGCTTCGGGTGCCCCGGCCGCCAGTGAAGATCTGGATTCCGAGCTTCGAGCCCGAGCGCACAGGCGAGCGTGATCTGCGCCAGGTTCAGTGCGCCGCGCATCAACGAATGGTCAATCTCCGCCTCCCAGAGATCGACCATTCGTACGCTGCGGTCTGCTTCGTGGCGGATGATGGTGGGCGAACGCTCATCTTCGGGGCGCACGATCTCGCGGCCCCAAACTGCAAGACCGTCCATCATGCTTCTCGCCAAGCTTTCAAGACGGCGTGCCTCCCATGCTTGGTCTCCGGCGGGCAGATCGAACGTTGGGTTGCCATCGAGGTGATCGAGGTAGGCGCAGATGACTGCGGATTCTTCCAATCCAACGCCGTCGTCACGGATGAGATAGGGCACGCGACCAGACGGATTAATGCCGTAGTACGGACTGCCCGAGAGACGTGTCTGCGCGACGATGATCTCGACCCGACTCTCGAGTCCTTTCTCGAGAATCACGATGCGTGCGATGCGCGCATAGGGCGAGCCC
>DASYSI010000455.1:0-2967 GCA_036003485.1 Burkholderiales bacterium
GGAATGGGCGGACGATAAGGTAGTCAAGACGCTTACCGACCTCATGCGCCGGCGGCAATAATGGGTGCGTCAATGTCTGCCCAAGGCGATCAGTAAGCCTTACAGGTCGTAATCGATCTTTGGCTTGCTGCGGACGGCATCATCGACCGTTTTGCGCGTTAGATGAGGCGCGAACATTTCAATAAAATCGTAAATATAACGGCGCAGGTAGGCATTGCGCGGAATTCCGATACGCGTAGTGCTCGACTCGAACAAATGACTTGCGTCCAGCGCACGCAGATTACTGTCGCGCTCCGGATCGAATGCCATTTTCGCGAGTATTCCAATGCCAAGGCCGAGTGCAACATAGGTCTTGATCACATCCGAATCAATCGCCGTCAGTATCACGTTCGGCTTGAGGCCTTTGGTCTCGAATGCGTGGTTGATCTGCGAGCGGCCGGTAAACGCGAAATCATAGGTGATGACCGGATATTCGGCGATGGCTTCGAGCGTCAGTGTCTTCCGCTTCAGGATCGGATGGTCAGGCGGCGCGACCACGCAGCGGTTCCAGCCATAGCATGGCAACATCACCAGATCCTCAAACGTCGCAATCGCTTCGGTCGCAATGCAGAAATCGGCCTGGCCGCTGAGCGCGAACTGGGAGATCTGCACGGGGTTGCCCTGCATCAAGCCGAGCTTTACTTTGGGATAGCGCTGAGTAAAGCGCTGAATGACCGCTGGCAGCGCGTAGCGCGCCTGCGTATGAGTGGTGGCGATCGTGAGGCTGCCGCTATCCTGGTTGGAGAAATCCTGTGCCGCCTGTTTCAGATTGTCGGCTTCCTGCAGGATTCTTTGTGCGATCGCCAGGATCGCTTTGCCGGGGGGCGTAATTTCGGTGACGCGTTTACCGTTGCGCACGAAGATTTCCACACCGAGCTCATCCTCGAGCAGCTTGATCTGCTTGCTGATCCCGGGCTGCGAGGTATGGAGCTTGTCTGCAGCGGTGGAAAGATTGAGTCCTTGCCGCTCGACTTCGCGCAGATAGCGTAATTGCTGTAGTTTCATATACTTATCGTGAAGATAAATAGTTATAAGATTCTAACATAATATTCGTTCTTGATATAAGCAGGCGTTGTTAGCATGCAACGTCGGCTTTTAGCTAAGGCGTTGCATGTACATCTACGACGAAATCGACCAGCGGCTGGTGGATGAGCGGGTCACACAATTTCGGGGCCAAACCCGCCGTTTCCTTGCCGGGGAATTGAGCGAGGACGATTTTCGGGCGTTGCGACTGCGCAATGGTCTCTACATCCAGCGCTATGCGCCGATGTTGCGCGTCGCTATTCCGTACGGGTTACTCTCTGCGACGCAGTTGCGCAAGCTCGCGCAGATCGCGCGCACCTACGACCGTGGCTACGCGCATTTCTCGACGCGCCAGAACATGCAGTTCAACTGGCCCAAGCTCGAAGACGTGCCCGACATCCTCGCTGAACTCGCAACGGTACAGATGCATGCCATCCAGACCTCCGGCAATTGCGTGCGCAACATTACCACTGACCACTACGCCGGGGTCGCGAGTGACGAAATCGTGGACTCGTTCGTTTGGTGCGAAGTGCTCCGGCAGTGGTCTACATTCAACCCTGAGTTCACTTATCTGCCGCGCAAGTTCAAGATCGCGGTCAACGGCTCGCAATCGGATCGCGCCGCGGTCCAAGTACACGATATCGGGCTGCACGCGCTTCGCAATGCCGATGGCGAAGTAGGATTCCGCGTGTTGGTCGGAGGCGGGCTCGGCCGCACGCCGATCATCGGTCATGTGATCCGCGAATTCCTGCCGTGGCAGCATTTGCTGACCTACCTTGACGCGGTGTTGCGCGTCTACAACCGCTATGGGCGCCGCGACAATCTCAACCGGGCGCGCATCAAGATCCTGGTAAAAGAACGCACGCCGGAAGTGTTTCGCAAGGAAGTCGAAGCCGAGTGGGAACACCTGAAAGATGGCCCGGCAACGCTGATCGCCGAGGAAATCACGCGCATTGAGCGCCGTTTCACCCGTCCGCATTACCAGAAACTCGATCCGCTTGCGTCCGGCTACGTGTTGGCGCTCGCGCGCGACAAGGCGTTTGCCAATTGGGTGGGGCGTAACGTGCATTCGCATAAAGTGCCCGGCTATGCCGCCGTCACGCTTTCGCTCAAAAAAACCGGCGTGCCCCCGGGTGATGTCACAGCAGAGCAGATGGATGCGATCGCGGACCTCGCCGATCGTTATTCATTCGGCGAGCTGCGCGTTTCGCACGAACAGAACCTGATCCTCGCCGACGTGCGGCTATCGGAGCTACACGACCTATGGCGGAAGGCGCGCGCGTTGGGACTCGCGACGCCCAACATAGGTCTGCTCACCAATATCATTTGCTGCCCGGGCGGCGATTTCTGCTCGCTCGCAAACGCGAAATCGATTCCCGTAGCGGAAGCAATTCAGCGCCGTTTCGACGACCTCGATTACCTGCACGATATCGGCGAGCTCGACCTCAATATCTCCGGTTGCATGAACGCCTGCGGCCACCATCACGTCGGCCATATCGGGATTTTGGGCGTGGACAAACAGGGCGCCGAGTTCTATCAAATATCCATCGGCGGCGCGCAAGGCAATGACGCGTCGCTGGGCAAAGTGCTGGGGCCGTCGGTGTCGCAGGCCGAGGTTCCCGACGTGATCGAGAAGCTGATCGATTTGTATCTCTCGCGCCGCGACAGCGAAGAAGAGCGCTTCGTCGATTTAGTGCGGCGCATTGGCATTGAACCGTTCAAGGAGCACGTCTATGGCATTCGTCATCAAGCACCGGCAGATCGCAGCCGACAGCTGGAAGCTGCTTAAGCCGGCAGCGGACGGAAACGCGCCCGCGGTCGTGTCGACCGGTGACATCATCGTACCGCTCGCGCTCTGGCTCGAGCAGCGCGAGGCTTTGTTGTCACGCGCCGGACGGCTCGGAG
>DASYSI010000456.1:0-9060 GCA_036003485.1 Burkholderiales bacterium
TGGACGCCGGCCGATAATGCGACTTCGGAATGAATAAAACCCTTGTGCACGCGATATGAGATCGCGCGGTCGTTGTAGAGCGACGCAAACACGTGCTTGACCGCCGCCAGTACGTTCTCGACTCCATCGATATTGAGGAAAGTCTCCTGCTGACCGGCAAATGATGCGTCGGGTAAATCTTCGGCGGTCGCCGACGATCGTACCGCGACGGAAATCCCGCTGCCCGCTGCGGTGAGCATTTGCTGGTAAGCATGCGCGATTTCCCGTTCCAGCCTGGCCGGCAACGGCTGCGCGATAATCCACTGGCGTATCTCGGCGCCGGATTTTGCGAGCGCCGCCACGTCGTCGACATTGAGTGTCGTCAGCGCCGCCTCGATACGCTTCTTCAGACCATCGTGAGCCAGGAAATCGCGGTAAGCGTGCGCGGTCGTGGCAAATCCGCCTGGCACGCGCACTCCGCCTCCGCCCAACTGTCCGATCATTTCGCCGAGCGACGCGTTCTTGCCGCCAACGCGGCCGACATCGTTCATGCGCAAATTTTCGAAGCCCACCACGTATGGCTCATCGTTCATCCAACACCCGTCGATTGTGTAATCGTTGAAAACCCGATATTTTACCGGTTATCCCTCTTCGATACAGCATTGTGATGCCACCCAAACGTACCGCGTTTTTCATTTCGGATCGCACCGGCATCACCGCCGAGATGCTCGGCCACAGCCTGCTTACGCAATTCGACATGGTTGCGTTCAACGAAATCACACTGCCATTCGTGGATTCAATCGAGGCCGCTCAGGCGGCGGTGGCTCAGATCAATGAACAGGGAGCACAGGACGGCGTGCGCCCATTGTTGTTCAGCACGCTGGTCAACCAGGATGTATCAGCGGTCGTTTCCAAGGCCAACGCGTTATTTCTCGATTGCTTCGAGATTTTTATCCTGCCGATGGAAAAGGAACTCGGCGTATTGGCTACGCACGCGGTCGGCAGGTCGCACAGCGCGAGCGATTTTGCCAATTATCATCATCGTATCGAGGCGGTGAACTACTCGTTAGCTCACGATGACGGCGTGTCGACGCGCGATCTGACGGAAGCAGATGTCATCCTGGTCGGCGTTTCCCGGTGCGGCAAGACGCCAACCTGTCTTTACCTGGCAATGCAGTTCGGCATTCGTGCCGCAAATTATCCGCTCGTTCCGGAGGACTTCAGCAGCATGCAGTTGCCGGGCCAGGTGAGGTCACTGCGCAAACATCTTTACGGCCTTACCATCAGACCCGATCGCCTGCAGCAGATTCGCACTGAACGTCGTCCCGGAAGCACGTATGCAACGCTCAGCAATTGTGAATTCGAGGTGCGCGAAGCCGAAGCGCTCATGCGCCAGGAAGGTGTCCCTTATCTGGATGCGACCAGTAAGTCGGTTGAAGAACTGGCGACGACAATATTGCAGAAAGCGAAGCTCACGCGCCGGGTATACTGAGGAAGCTTCGCGTTTAACGGGAAACGCTCAATGATGGGTAGCGCTCCCGCTCAACCCGTCCTACGGTCTGATGGCTGACGGCCGCTCTGCAATTGGCGCACGCGCTCGAACAGGCAGATTGCCGCCGCCGCCGCGACGTTGAGCGATTCGCCTTTACCCGGCATCGGGATTGCAACGACTTCATGCACCGCATTCGCGAGCGCGCGCGACAATCCTGTCCCTTCATTGCCGAATACAAGCGCGATCGTGCCGCTCAGATCGGTATCGAAAACCGAGCGCTGCGCATGATGACTCGCGGCGATTACCCTGCCGTGAAAACGGCGCACGAGCGCCAGCAGATCGCACTGCTCGTGCAGATGCAGCATAAAGTGGGCGCCCATGCCGGCGCGCAGCACGCGCGGCGACCAACTGTGCACCGCATGTTTCGACAGGAATACATGTTCGAACCCGGCCGCAGCGGCCGAGCGCAGAATGGAGCCGAGATTTCCCGGGTCTTGCACGTCTTCCAGCATCACGCATGACCCGATTTCAGTCGCGCGTGGCGGCTGCGGCGTCCTGACCGCCGCGATGACGCCGGTCGGAGTTTCGACTGTCGACAGCGCGCGGAACAACGCATCGGTCAGCAGTAACGGCTGCAATGGCTGAAGCGTAGCGAGCAAATCCCGAATCTCCTGCCGCTCCGACGCCGACGCGCTCACTGCGACCTCCTCCGGCATGCCGACATGATCACGGTAAGCGGACACCAGGTGTATACCATCGAGCAGCGATAATCCCGCCTTGCGCCGTTCGCGCGAGGAATGCGCGAGTTTCAGCAGCGCCTTGTAGCGCACATTGGCAGCGGAAGTGATGCGTTTCACTGCGCGGACAGATCTGCCTTGAGCAAAGGCAAAATCGCCTGCGCGGCGTGCCGCGCGGCGCCGCGCCGCAAACTGTCGCTCATCGCGCCAAACCTGCGCGCAAGCCGCATTCGCACCGGTTCGTCTGCGAACAGATTGAGCAAAGCCTGGCTTAGGTTTTGCGGTGTGGCATCGGCCTGTATGATTTCAGGGACCACGAATTCACCGGCCAGAATGTTAGGCAGGCCGTAATAGGGCAAATAGCCCTTTCCCTTGAGCAGCCAGTAACTCGCCGGCGGCATTTTGTACGTAATGACCATCGGTTTTCGGAGCAGTGCCGCTTCGAGCGTCGCTGTTCCCGACGCAACGAGCACGACATCGGCAGCGGACATCGCATCCTGCGCATGTCCAAACAATACGGCCAATGGCAGACTTGCGGCATCGTTACGATAGAGCGCGGCCTCGAATGCTTCGTGCGTCTCGCGCGTTGTCAGCGGGACCAGGAATAGTGCATGCGGCAAACCTGCATGCAATATCTTTGCAGTCTGGATAAAAAGATCAGCCATGTATTTAAGCTCGCTTTGTCGGCTGCCCGGCAACAACGCAAAAATGGGCGCCGATGCGGACAGCCTGAGCTGGTCGCGTGCGGCGTCGCGGCGCGGGACCTGGTCCAGCATGTCGGCGAGCGGGTGCCCGACAAACGCGACGTCGACACCTGCTTCGCGATAAAGCGATGCTTCGAACGGAAACAGCGTCAGCACTTTGCTCACCGCGCGCTTGATCTTGTGCAAACGCTCCTTGCGCCACATCCAGATCGCAGGACTCACGTAGTGCACCGTCGGAATGCCGCGTTTCTTCAGGCTCAATTCGAGATCGAGATTAAAATCAGGCGCGTCGATGCCGATGAATACGGCAGGCGGGCTCGCGCTAAAGCGGCGGCGCAGCTGGCGGCGAATACCGACGATCTCGCGAAAATGTCCGATCACCTCGACGTAACCGCGCACTGCGAGTTTCTCGAGCGGATACCATATTTCCATGCCGGCCGCTTCCATGCGCGGCCCGCCGATGCCAGCGAAATGAAGCTCGGGCATCAACTCGCGCAAGGCGCGGATTAACTGGCTGCCAAGCAGGTCGCCCGAGGCCTCTCCGGCAACCATGCCGATGGTGCGCCGGCGTGACGGATGCTCAGCGGATAATGCCACGCGTCGAGTGCTTGAGAAATTCGGCCAGCAATTCGAGCTCAGGGCAAGCGCGAATCTGGGATTCAATTTCCCGCCTCGCCTCGTCCAGCATCAGCTTCGATTTGTACAGCGTTTTGTAGGCACGCTTGATGCGGATAATGGCATCCGCTGAAAAACCGCGGCGTTTGAGTCCTTCGGCATTGACGCCGTAAGGTTTGGCGGCATTTCCAGAGGCAGTGACGAACGGCGGGACGTCCTTGAGCACGACCGTGCCGATCGCGGTAATGCTGTGTGCTCCAATGCGGCAAAACTGATGTACCGCAGTAAAGCCACCGAGAATGGCGTAGTCAGCAACGTGCACGTGACCGGCAAGCTGCGAATTATTGGCAAAAATGGTGTGGTTCCCGATCTGGCAGTCATGCGCGAGATGCGCATAAGCCATGATCCAGTTTTCATTGCCGAGGCGCGTGACGCCAGCGTCCTGCACGGTGCCGCAATTGAACGTGCAAAACTCGCGGATAGTATTGCCGTCGCCGATCTCGAGCCGCGTCGGCTCTCCCGAATATTTCTTGTCCTGCGGAGCCTCACCGAGCGATACAAACTGGAAAATATTGTTATTTCGTCCGATGCGCGTATGACCGGTGATCACCGCATGCGGGCCGATGCGGCAGCCGGCGCCGATTTCGACGTGTTCGCCGATCAGCGCATAGGCGCCGACTTCGATATCGTCGGCGAGACGCGCGCCGGGATGGATAATTGCGGTGGGGTGAATCACTGCGGTTGCTTGGAATTGTCCGGCTTGCAGGCCTTATTGCTGTCGATTGCGCGCAGTGTGCACATCAGATCGGCCTCGGTCACCACCCGGTCCGCCACGCGCGCGACCGCGGAAAACCACCAGATTCCGCGCGTAAAGCGCTTGACTTCGACGTTTAACTCGAGCGTATCGCCCGGCAGCACCGGCTTCTTGAATCGCGCCTTGTCGATTCCGACGAAGTAATAAACCGAATTGTCGTCGGCCTTGTGATCATGGGTCTTGAACGTCAGAATCGCGGCCGCCTGCGCAAGCGCCTCGATGATCAGAACTCCGGGCATGACCGGATGATGCGGAAAATGCCCGGCAAAAAAATGCTCGTTGACGGTGACATTCTTGATCGCCACGATGCGCTTTCCCGGCTCGCACGATACCACCCGGTCCACCAGCAGGAACGGATAGCGGTGCGGCAGATATTCGAGTATTTCATGTATGTCCATGCTGTTCACGACGGTTTCCTTTGCTCCTTGTCGAGCCTGTCCTCGAGTTCACGCACGCGCTCGACCAATTTGTCGAGCTGCCGCAAATGCGCCGCGTTCTTGAGCCAGCGCGGATGGCTTGAAAACGGGTAAACACCGGTATACGTGCCGGGCTGTTCGAGCGACTTCATGATCAGCGTCCCTGCAGAAACATTTACATTATCAGCAATTGTGATATGTCCATAGATCATAGACGCGCCGCCCAGCGCGCAATTGCTGCCGATTTTTGCGCTGCCGGCAATGCCAACGCACGCCGCGATTGCGGTGTTGGCGCCGATATGCACGTTATGCGCGATTTGGATCTGGTTGTCGAGTTTGACTCCGTTTTCGATGACCGTATCATCGAGCGCGCCGCGGTCGATCGTAGTGTTGGCGCCGATTTCGACATCATCGCCGATACGAACCGTCCCGATATGGGGAATTTTTTTCCACACGTTATCCTCCCGCGCGATACCAAAACCATCGGCGCCGATGACAACGCCGGAATGCACGATGCAGCGCGCCCCTATCCGGCACGAGTGATAGACCGTCACGTTCGCTTGTATCCGGGTTTGCGCTGCTATCTTCACGCCTTCGCCGATAAAGCTCCCGGGACCGATAATGACGCTGTCGGCGATCTGCGCATCTTTGCCAATCACCGCACAGGCGCCGATGCTCGCTGATTTGGCGACGCGCGCCGATTTGGCCACGACTGCTGACTTGTGTATGCCGGGTTTTTCCGCGGCGAGCGGATTAAGCAGAGCAGAGACCTTGGCGTAGTAGGCATAGGGATTGGCACAAATGATGCGCGGCAGGCTGCTCGCATCGCGTACATCGGCGCCCAGTATGACTGCGCCCGCCCGGGTTTGGTTGAGCTGAGAAAGATAGCGGCTATGGGTGAGAAACGTGATACCCGAGGGCCGGGCTGATTCGAGCGTCGCGACCTGCCTGATGCGGATCCCCGGGTCGCCAATCAATTCGCCGCCGAACCGCTTGACGATATCGCTGAGCCTGTACGATTTGCGCTGGGTCAAAGTCGGCTCACGCGGCGGTGGCGCAAGGATTATTTATCAGAGGCGAGCGCTTTGATCACCTTCTCCGTGATATCGATGCGCGGGCTGCGATAGACCGCCTCCTGCACGATCAAGTCGAATTTTTCCGACTCGGCGATCTGCTTGATGACCCTATTGGCGCGCTCAAACAGCGCCGCGAGCTCTTCGTTGCGCCGCAGGTTGAGGTCTTCGCGAAATTCGCGCTGCAGGCGCTGAAACTCACGTGTCTGGCGGCCGAGCTCCTGCTCCTTGTTGCGGCGGTCTGTATCGCTCATCGTCACCGACTCTTTTTCGAGTTGCCCCTGCAGCGCCTTGATCTGCTGCTCCATTTTGCGCAGCTCCTGCTCGCGCGGCGCAAATTCCTTCTCGAGCTTCTTGGTGGCGCGCTCCGCAGGCACCGATTCGCGATTGATGCGGTCAGCGTCAATGAATCCGATCTTGAGATCCGCCCCCTGGGCTTGCGCCGTCAGGCTGATCGCCAATGCCGTGACGGCTGTCAGCAAATAGAGTCTTTTCAACGTCGTCTCCTTGCGTGCACTCGATAATGTCGAGCGCGTAAGATTAAAACTGCTGTCCGAAGGTAAACTGGAAGCGCTGCTTCTGATCATTATCCTTGGCCCGGAACGGCTGCGCCACGCTGATCTTGATCGGCCCGAACGGCGAAACCCATAACACAGCCAAACCGGCCCCTACCCGCGTGTCCGTGAAAGCGTAGGATTCACCGATCAGTCCGGCATCGACGAAAGCACTGAGCCGAACCGACTTGTCATTCGACATTCCCGGAAACGGAAACAGCAACTCGACATTACCGACCAGTTTCTTGCTGCCTCCTATCGGGGCATCATTCGCGTCCTTAGGGCCGATCGTCGAGGTGTAAAAACCGCGTACCGAAGTGACTCCGCCGGCGTAGTAATTGCGGAAGAACGGCAGCGGTTTGCCGAGCAGACCGTTGCCGTAACCCACGTCGCCATTCAGATAAAGCGTGAAATTCTGGGACAATGGGAAATATCTTTGATTTTGATAACTGAACTTATAGTACTGCAGCGTGCCGCCGGGCAAGCCGGCTTCCACGCTCGCCCGCTGCGTCCCGCCCCGGGTCGGGTAGATGGCGCTGTCGCGCGTGTCGCGCGCCCACCCGACCGATCCGAGAATTGCGGTGTTGTCCGTGCCGAAGGTGTCCACATAGTTCAGAATGCGCAGTGGACTGTCGATACACACGGCGGGATCGCAGTTCCGGAAGGCAGTGATGGAAGTGCTTTCGTAGCCGAACCCGAGGGAGACCGTGTCGATGTCGGTAAACGGAATGCCCAGACGGACCTGGGCGCCGATCGTAGAAGTGCGGTATGCGCCGGCATTGATCGCGGTGGGGTCGACGTTGCGCTTGTAAATATCGAACCCGCGGCTTACGCCGTCGACCGTCCAGTACGGCTGCGTAAACGACAGCGAGTAAACGGTATTCACCTTGCTGGTGTTAAGCTGCACGCCCAGGAAATTTCCCGAACCAAACACGTTCTGCTGCGACACGCCACCGCTCAAAATGACACCTTCCGAACTGCCGTACCCCGCGCCGAGCAGAATATTGCCGGTGGGTTTTTCCGCGACGCTGAGGTTCAAATCGACCTGATCGGTCGTGCCGGGCACCGAAGGCGTCTCGACATTGACCTCCGTGAAATAGCCAAGCCTGTCAACACGCTGTTTCGATTTAGTGATGGCGTCTGCCGCGTACCATCCGCCTTCGAGCTGGCGCATCTCGCGGCGTATGACTTCATCGCGGGTTCGAGTATTGCCGACGACGTTGATGCGGCGTATGTACACGCGGCGGCCGGGATCGACGAAGAACGTGAACGCGACCTTGCGCTTGTCCTTGTCCAGGTCGGGAACTGCATTCACATTCGCAAATGCATAACCGTCGTTTCCAAGCCGGTCGCCGATGGCTTTGGTCGATTCCGTCAGCTTGGCGCGCGAGAAAATATCGCCCGCCTTGAGCTTGACCAGTTTCAATGCGTCATCCTGCGGGATCAGCATCTCGCCCGCAAGCTTGATGTCTGAAACGGTATATTGCGGACCTTCGGAAATGCCGATGATGATGTAGACGTCCTTCTTGTCCGGCGTAATGGAAACCTGCGTCGATTCGATATTGAACTCGAGATAACCCCGATCGAGGTAATACGAACGCAGCGATTCAAGATCGGCGGAAAGTTTCTGCTTCGAATACTGATCGTCTTTGGTGTACCAGGTCATCAATCCGGGCGTGCGCAGCTTCAACTGTCCGCGCAGGTCCGATTCCTTGAATACTTTGTTGCCGATGATGCCGATCTGCCGGATTTTGGCGACCTCGCCTTCGACGATATCGAAGCGCAATGCAACGCGGTTGCGTTCAAGCGGCGTGGCGGTCGTCGTGATCTGAGCCGAATATTTTCCGCGGCTGATATATTGACGCTTGAGTTCCTGTTCCGACTTGTCGAGTACGCCTTTGTCGAAAATTCGCCCTTCCGCAAGGCCGATAGAGCGTAATCCCTTGAGTAAATCCTCCTTGCTGAATTCCTTGGCGCCGGAAATATCGATTTGAGCCACCGACGGCCGCTCCTGCACGGTGACGATCAGAACCGAGTTATCGACTTCGAGACTCACGTCCTTGAAAAAACCCGTGGCATAAAGCGAACGAATGGCCTGAGCAGCCTTGTCTTCGGTCATGGTTTCCCCGACTTTGACCGGCAGATAGCTGAATATGGTGCCGGCTTCAGTGCGCTGAATGCCTTCGATTCGAATATCCTTCACTACGAAGGGATCGAAAGCCTGCGCGCTGAATGCGACCAAGGCGCCGAACACGAACAGGATGACGTGGAGGAAATGCATGTATCTCAGCCGTTGATGAGTCGGGTAATATCGTTATACATCGCGAAAACCATCAGCAGCAGCAGCATCCCCATGCCGACCTGTTGGCCGATTTCCATGGCCTTGTCCGAAACGGGACTTCCCTTAACAATTTCAAGCATATAATACATCAAATGCCCGCCATCTAATAACGGTATGGGCAATAAATTAAGTATTCCGAGACTGATGCTGATCAGGGCCAGAAATAGCAAGTATGAACTCCAGCCGATCTGCGCGGATTGTCCGGCGTAATCCGCGATCGTGATCGGCCCGCTCAGATTTTTCAGCGACACTTCTCCGATCGCCATTTTTCCCAGCATCCGCAAACTGAACGTCGAAGTATCCCAGGTGCGCTCGACCGCCTTCACCAAGCTTGT
>DASYSI010000457.1:0-3926 GCA_036003485.1 Burkholderiales bacterium
GACATCGCGTATGAACGGCACGCGCGCGTCGTCGTCGTTCGGATCGGCAAGCTTGTTCCAATGAAGCGGATGTGATTCGGCGATCGAACGGCGATGTCTGACCTCGCGCACCGGCCGTGTCGCGAGGCGCGCAAGCTCGCGCTTGACATCGAGTTTGCTGTAGCCCGCGTCGGCGAGATTCTTTGCCGCCATCGGCGCCAGTACCAGCACCATGTCGCCGCCGCTGATCTGGGGACTGCCGATCGTGGCGATCGAATCGGCGAGCACGTAAAGCACATCTTCCGCAGGACCGTAGCCTGCGCCGTTGCCGATCAGGCGCGGGCCTTCGACTGCGGCGATGGTAACGATAGTGTCGTCGGCGCCGAATCCACGTTCGACCTGCAACGGTTCCCACGGGTTGGTTTCAGCATCTTCAGCAACGCAAAAACTGTAGTAGCCGGGATGCCCCTGCGTCGTCTTGCAGGGTTCACCGGGGAAGCCGCCGCCTATATTCCACAGCACGAGCCGCACGGCGCGCCCAATCGTCGCGCTGGCACGACAGCCATGGCCGAAAGCGCATTCGCGCGTATTGAAGGCGAGACGCTTGACCGCCGGGCCGCTGACGATCACGAGCGGCGCGCAGCCGTGCGTGGTCGTCTGCACGCCGTTGAGATTGAAACTTTCGTCGACCATGGCCTCGATCGCCGCAATGACGATCGGAACGTATTCCGGTTTGCAACCCGCCATCACGCAGTTGATCGCAATTGTTTCGATCGTTGCGATGCCATCGCGCGGCTGAATGACGCCGACGACTTCCTGCGGATCACGCTTCAGATAGTCGAGGATGCGCTCGACGGCGTCGGGCGTAGGGGGAACCACCGGCAGGCCATCGGTCCATTTCTGTTCAAAGCAAAATTCGACGGCGGCTGCCATGTCGTTCGCTTCAAAGATTCGCGATGCCAGTTGCACGTCGACGTTCTCCGGTTGTCTTCTCTCGTGATGATCGGGCTGAATTGGCGGCGAGGCGCGATCAGTTGTTAATGAATGCAACAATCCGCATCATCAGCTTAACGGAAAATCAGCTGCGTCGCACCGTGCCTCAACGCGAGCGTCCAAGTTCTCCGGCTCGCTGCTCGCGTGATCCAACGTTATTCGTCGCGAATGCCGGCGTCCTTGATCACCTTGCCCCATTTGGTCATTTCGGATTTGAGCGTAGCCGCAAATTCTGCCGGCGCGCTTCCCACCGGCTCTACTCCAGATTCAAACAGCCTGCTTTTGACTTCCGGCCTGAGCAGGGCGCGCACGATCTCCTGATGCAGTCGATTGCTGAGCGCAGCGGGTAGCCGCGCCGGCGCAAAAATGCCGAACATCGCGATCGACTCGTAGCCGGGTACCCCTGAGGCGGCGACCGTAGGTAAACCCGGAGCGAGCGCAGTCGGCTGCGCGCTGGTTACCGCGAGCGCTCTTAAGCGGCCCGACTTAACGTGCGGCGCAACCGCGCCCGCGGACGGGAACATGATCTGCACCTGGCCCGCGATCAGCGCGTTCAATGCCGGACCGACGCCTTTGAACGGAACGCGCACAATCTTGACGCCGGCCATCGCTTTGAAGAGCTCAGCGGCAAGATGGACCGAAGATCCGGTGTTGGCGCCGGCATCGTTGATCTGCCCCGGCCGCGCCTTGGCGAGCGCGATCAGTTCCCCCACCGACGATACCGGCAGCGAGGGATGAACCACCAGGATGTTGGGTGTGGTTACCGCCATCGTGATCGGAGAAAAGTCGCGCACCGGATCGTACGGCACATGATTGCGAAGGAACGGCAGGAGCCAGATCGCGGGACCGTAAAAAAGCAGCGTATACCCATCCGGCGCTGCCCTGGCTACGATTTCTCCAGCAATGATTCCGCCCGCGCCGCCGCGATTGTCGACGACCACCTGCTCACCGAGGTTGGCCGAAAGCTCGCGCGCGATCACGCGCGCGACAAAATCGGCGCCGCCGCCCGCCTCGGCGGTGAGCATGCGTATCGGCTTGCTCGGATAATTCTGTCCCGATGCAGTGCCTGCGCAAAAGACCAGCGTGATAGTCGATAGAATCGCCTCAATCGAAACTGGGTTCATTGCTCGCGAATTCCCGCATCTCTGATCAGCTTGCCCCACTTGGCCATTTCGGAATTCATGGTAGCGGCGAGTTGCGCGGGCGAACTGCCGACTGTTTCTACGCCGGCATTAAAAAACTTTTCCCTGGTTTCCGCACTGCTGAGCACGCGCACCAGCTCATGATTCAAACGCGCGATCAGCACGGCCGGACATTTCGCCGGCGCAAATATGCCAAACGGCGATACCGATTCGTAACCCGGCAGTCCGGACGCCGACACGGTAGGCAATCCCGGAACAAGTACGGACGGCTGTGCGGTAGTTACCGCGAGCGCTCGCAACCGGCCCGATTTGACGTGCTGCATGACCGAACCCGCACTCGGAAACATCAACTGCACCTGGCCCGCGATAATGGCGTTGAGCGCCGGTCCGCTGCCTTTATAAGAAACGCGCACGATGTTGACGCCCGCCATCGCCTTGAATAATTCCGCGCCAAGGTGCTGCGTGGAGCCCGTCGACGACGACGAATAGTTGAGCTCTCCAGGCCTGGCCCGGGCGAAAGCGATCAACTCCTCGATCGACTTTGCCGGCACTGAAGGATGTACGGCGACGATATTGGGCGTGCTGACCGCAAGCGTGATCGGCGCAAAATCTTTGACCGGATCGAACGGCAGGTTGTCGCGCATGAACGGAGACAGCCACAGCGGACTGCCGTAGAGCAGCAGGGTATAACCATCGGGCTGCGCCCTGGCGGAAATTTCCGCGGCGACAATGCCGCGATTGTCGACCACGACGCGCTGGCCGATGATGCCGCTCAGTCCCTGCGCGATCAGACGCGCGACGAAATCGCTCCCGCCGCCGGGCTCCGAAGTGAGCATGCGGATGGGCTTGCTTGGATAGTCCTCGCCGCAAGCTGCGCCCGCGGCGATAACCATGGCTGCGGCAGCGATGAGTTCGACAACGAAACGCGATATCGGCATGATCAAACGTAGCGGGCGACCGTTCCTATTCATCGCGTATGCCGGCGTCGGTAATCAGCTTGCCCAGGCCTGACATTTCGGACTTGATCGCCGCCGCAAACTCATCCGGTGTGCTGGCGACGACTTCGGATCCGGAATTGAAAAACCGTGTTCTGACCTCCGCCGTGTCGAGCACCCGAGTGATGTCCTGATGCAGCCGCTTGATGATCGCCGCGGGCGTTTTGGCGGGCGCGAGAACGCCGAATATTGCGACCGAGGCATAACCGGGTACGCCGGATGCCGCCACCGTCGGCAGACCGGGAGCGAGCGCCGACGGTTGAGCGCTTGTCACCGCGACCGCCCTCAATCTGCCCGACTTGATATGCTGCGTCACCGCAGGCGCGGCGCCGAACATCAATTGCACCTGGCCGCCGATGAGATCGTTGAGCGCCGGAGCGATACCTTTATACGGAATCCGCATGATATTGACTCCGGCCATCGCCTTGAATAATTCCGCCGCGAGATGATTGGAAGTGCCGGCATTGCCCGTCGCGCAGTTGAGCTCTCCGGGCCTGGCTTTGGCGAGCGCGATCAGATCTTTGACGGACTTTATCGGCACCGAGGGATGCACCACCAGAATATTGGGTGTGCTGATCGCGAGCGTGATCGGTGAAAAGTCCTTCACCGGATCGTAGGCCACATTGCTTCGCATAAATGGCAGCAGCCACATCGCACTGCCGTTTAGCAGCAGCGTATAGCCATCGGGCGCAGCTTTGGCCACGATTTCCGGCACGACCACACCGCCTTCACGCCCGTCGACGATGACCTGCTGGCCAAAGGCGCCGGTCAGTCCTTGCGCGATCAGACGCGCCGCAAAATTGCTGCTGCCCGCGAT
>DASYSI010000458.1:0-3089 GCA_036003485.1 Burkholderiales bacterium
GCGAAACGGCGTGTAATCGATCTCGACGATGCGCCCGCCGCTGCGCTCGATCATCGCGACAGCGCGTTCGAATGTCTTCGCCGCGTGGGCGTCACCGTGAAACTCGAGTTGCGATGCGCGCGGGACGCCGCACACGAACCCATCGGCGCGCAGATGAAGCGAAGGTTCGCGATGGCGCGCATACGCATCGGCAGGATCGTAACCGCGCGTGACTTTAAAAATGTCCCACGCGTCGCCGCACGTCAGCGCCAGGATCGACACGCAGTCGAGCGTGCGGCACGCGGGCACTACGCCGGCCGTGCTGATGGTGCCGCGGGTCGGTTTGAGGCCAACGATATTGTTGAAGCCCGCCGGCACGCGGCCCGAACCTGCGGTATCGGTCCCGAGCGCGAAGCTTACGAGATTGAGCGCAACCGCCGTCGCCGAACCCGAGCTCGAGCCGCCAGCAATATAGCGCGCGTCAAATGCGTTGGTGCATGCGCCGTATGGCGAGCGCGTGCCGACGAGTCCCGTCGCGAACTGATCAAGATTGGTCTTGCCGATCAGCATCGCGCCGGCATCGAGCAGGCGTTGCACGACCGTCGCCGTGCGGACAGAGGTATAACTGAACGCCGGGCACGCGGCGGTAGTCGGATAGCCCGCGACATCGATATTGTCCTTGACCGCGAACGGCACGCCATACAGCGGCAGCGCGTGCATGGCCGAATCGGCCTCAAGGCGCTGCGCGCGCTCGATGATCGCATGCGGCGGCAGGCGGTAGATCCATGCATGGTGAGAATCGCCATCTGGTGCGGCGGCGAGCACATCGCGCGCAAGCCCAGTCGGTGTCAGCTCGCCGCTGGCCAGGCGCCGGCGCAAACTCGAAAGCATCAGAGGATATGGCAAAGACATGGCATCATTTATCGCATGGATAGCGCCAACCATGCAATGCATATGCCAAGTGCGGTGCCAATGCGGCGAATGGCGTAGTCTTTGCTTTGCAAAACAAAATGAACACCTATCACGGAATGGATCGGGCAGCGCTCGATGCCGCGTATAACAATAGCGCGGCGGTTGCCGACAGCGCCGAGCTCCTCGCCGATTTCCAGGCGCGCAGCGACCGCTTGCGCGCGAGCCGGCGCTGTCATCTCGATTTGCGCTACGGTCCTGCCGAGCGCAATCGCATCGATTACTTTCCTGCAGACGCGCGCGGTCCGGTTCTCGTTTTCATCCACGGCGGATACTGGCAGATGCGCGCCAAGGAAACTTTCAGCTTCGTCGCCGGCGGGCCGCTTGCGCACGGCGTACACGTCGCGCTCGTCGGCTACACGCTGGCGCCTCAGATATCGCTGCGCGGCATCGTCGACGAGATCGATGCTGCGATCGCGTGGCTTGCCGAACGCGTTGCCGAATATGGCGGCGATCGCGAACGGCTTTATGTTTCGGGGTGGTCCGCCGGCGGACATCTGACGGCGACATCTCTAGACGCAAGCGCGGTCGCCGGCGGACTCGCCATCAGCGGCATCTACGATCTGACGCCGATCCAGCTTTGCTACGTCAATGACAAGCTCAATCTGACAGATGGCGACGTGCAAAGCTTAAGTCCATTGCTGCAGCCCTCGCAGAGCCCGAAACCGCTCGTGATTACGTACGGCGGTCGCGAGCTTGCCGAGTTGCAGCGTCAGTCTGTCGTATTCGGCGCGGCGCGCGCAACGGTGCCGGGCCGCCTCATCCAGCTTCCGCAGCACAATCACTTCACGATACTTGAAGAACTGGCAAATCCCCAGGGTGAAATCACGCGGCTCGTGCGTGAGCTGGTTGGCGTATAGCGGCCCGGCGTTATCGCACTGCTTCAGTGCAGTTTAATTCCGCGCGCACCGGATCAGAGCGCGTTTGCGCATCGCCGGCACGCAAATGCGCTCGCGTTGGCCAGTTAGCCGCATGGCATAGTCCTTGCGACTAACACCTTCTGGCGCGTCGCTTTGACGCGAAACCGGAAGGAAGCGAGCATGAATCATCGAGCTAAATCGCGCAGCAGTTGGCTGATAGCCATCACGATAGCAGCCGCCGTATGGGTGCTGCCCGCATGGTCGGCGGACCGTGTAATCAAGGTCGGCACGCTCAAACTGATACATGCGATTACCCCCTACTTCTATGAGAAGTTCACGCCGCCGGGCTACAAAATCGAAGTGATACCGTATGAGACGCCAACCGACGGCAAGAACGCCGTTGTAACGCGCTCGGTGGATTTTGGCACCTATGGGCTCGCGGCAGCTACGCTCGGCGGTGCTGCCGGCGAGCCGGTCGTGATCATAGGCGCGCAATGCAACCGCGGTATGGCGGTCGTTGCGGGTGTGAAGGGCGACATCAAATCGATCAAAGACCTTGCGGGCAAGAAGATCGCGATTCTGCCGGGGTCGACGCAGGAAGTCGTCATCCTCGACCGGCTCAAAATGCAAGGCATGTCGATCAAGGATGTGCAGCCGATACGCGTATCGTTCAGCGACATGCCGGGTGCACTCGAACGCGGCGACATCGACGCCTATGTCGGCGCCGAGCCGGGACCCTCGATCAGCGTCGCGAAAGGCGTCGGCAGAATCGTCGAATTTCCCTATAGCACACCGACCGGGTCGGTCAATATGGTCATGACCACACATGAAGCGATGATCAAGGACAACCCGGAGCTCGTGAAAGTCTTTCTGTCCATTCATCGCAAGGCGACCGAATATGCGATGGCCAACCGCGCCGCATTCGTCGAAATGGCGGCGCAGAAACTCGGGCAACCGCGGCCGACCATCGAGATTGCTGCGCCGAACGTCGAGCTCACGTGGAATACCGACGCCGACTGGGTGATGCGCGCCAAGTATTACGGCTCCCAAATGCTCGACAAGAAGCAGATCCGCCAGCTCCCGGATTACACAAAGTTCATCAATACGAGCTTCGTCGCCGAGCTGGCGAAGACCAACTAGCCGGGCCCGCGATGGAGCGCGTCGTTGAAGCGCCGCTGAAACCGGTGCCCATCGCGCGCTGGCACAAAGCCAAACGCTGGCTGACGCCTGTCATCGTGCCGATCCTGCTCGTCGCAGCATGGGATCTGTGCGTGCGCCTGA
>DASYSI010000459.1:0-3906 GCA_036003485.1 Burkholderiales bacterium
GCCGCGCTTCGCGCGAACCGGTTCTGAGTAGTGAAAGGAATCTCATGATAACAATATGAATCGCGGTTTGTATCGATTTTGTCAAAAGCGCACGACATGATTCACTCATCGTTCCGTTGAAATTGGAGTCTTCATCCGCTATCGGTTCGTTTCCGGAGCCGGCGCGGCGCACGCTTTCCCGCGGCACAGCAAATACAATTTATTGCCGCCGAGCGCATAGCTGGCAGCGACCTGTCCCAATTGCGCGTCCGGCGTGTAGCTCAGCACAAAACCATCGTTCCATTGCGTCGGCGGCCACCGCAAATAGGGCGCGGGATAGCGCGACGAATCCAGATGTGCGGTTACGCTCAAGCCAGTCGCCGAGACATCGGTCGTATACAACGGATAGCCTTGCGTGGCGGCCTCGATCTGCGCCGCCGTGTGCGCATAATCGCCGCGGTAATTTTGTTGATACCACGGAAACAGCCAGAGTCCCATCGCATATCGGAGCACGAGCGCGGCCATCAGCCAGCGCGTCGCGCTCATGAGACCGCGCTCACCATAACGCCAGACAGCCGCGGCGAGTGCAAGCGCGGCGAGGGGATACAACGGCATGATGTAACGGATGTGGGTTTTCGGGCCCAGCCAGTACGGCAGATAATTCAGAAACAGCATCGCGAGGAGCGTGCGCCAGGGAAATTCCGCGCTCGGCGCGTCAGCGGGATTCGCGTGACGCGTGCGCCAGCCGAAGTAAATCGCAACAGCGCTGACCGGCAGGAAACGCAGCACGGTTTCCACCGGAAACGCCCATAGCTGGTTGAGGTAATCGCCAAGATCGATGGATTTCAGCTTGAGCGTAACATCGACCACTGTGCTCGCGCTTTGAGCACCATGCGTGAAATACGCGTTCCATGCGAGCAACGCCGCCAGCGCGGTAGCATGCGCGGCAATCGAGTTGAACCCAAGCAGAAAACGCCTCGCATCGCGATCGGCGCACAACACGATGAATGCCACGCCATAAAAGAGATAGGCCGTCTGCACCTTGGACAAAAATCCGCACGTCAGCAGCAGCATGGCAAGCCACAGCAACATCCCCTGGCGCCGTAGTACGCCGACCCATAAGCTCGCTATCGCGCCAAACACGGACAGCGTGAACAGCGAATCGGAATACGCCAGCCAGCCGCGGTAAAACAATACGTCGCCGCTCAGATAAATCAGCGCGGCGAACGCAGCAAAGCCGTGGTTTCGGGTAATATTCCGCGCGAGCCATGCCACCACCAGGCCTGTGGCGACCGTTGCGGTTGCTGTCACCAGCCGCGAGGCAAGCAGCATATGGTCCCAGCCCAGTACTTCCGCAAGCGGTATGATCAGCCAATTGACGAGCGGCGGGCGGCCATAATTGTTGGCATAAAGCGTAGTCACGAAGAAATCGTGATTGAGTCGCATCTCGAGCGAGGTAATCGTATAAACCGCTTCCTCGCCGATATAGGGCAGCGTTAGCGTGGTTGCGAAGCTGAGCGCCGCGGTCGCGTACAGCCACCACCAGGTTCTGGTCGAATAAGGTATCGGATTCATTTTGTTTGCGGCGATCATAGATATCGATTTTGAAAGCGTCGGTCCGTCAGATGCGAAGCGGGCATTTTATCGGTCTCGCGGCAAAATTGATGCCTCTCCGGATCGCAACGTGCGGTCGCGATGCCGTCAATCTTGAACACGCATACGATCTGGATCGGGCTTCCCGCCTATAACGAGGAAGCGACGATACCGGCGTTGTTTCCGCGCTTCAAACAGCTGTTTCCCGACAAGCATGCGAGCTATCGCATCGTGCTCTATAACGATGGCTGCACCGACCACACCGTCGAACGCGCACTCGACTGGAGCAAGGAACTCAATGTGGAGGTCATTGGCAAGACGGTCAACATGGGCCTGGGCGAAGGCCTGCGCTGCCTGATTGCGCATGTGGCCGATCACGGCGCCGAAAACGATGTGATGTTCATCATGGATTGCGACGACACCCATCATCCGCGGCAGTTTCCCGCCATGCTCGAAGCGCTCGAGCGCGGCCATGACGTGGTGATCGCGTCGCGCTACCGCCGCGGCAGCCGGATTGCCGGTGTCGCGCCGCACCGTCAGCTGCTCAGTCTGGGTGCGGCATCGCTGTTCAAACTGCTGCATAGGTGCCGCGGCGTGCGCGACTACACGTGCGGCTTTCGCGGCTACCGCGTCGGGCTGCTGCAACGCGCGCGCGCGCATTACGGCGCGCGTTTGATTCAGGAAAAGGGATTTGCTTCAATGGTCGAGTTGCTGCTCAAGTTAAACCGCATCGGTGCGACCATGTGCGAGATTCCGCTCGATCTGCGCTACGATCTCAAGCAGAGCGCGAGCAAGATGGATGTCGGCGCAACCTCTTTGCGTCTGTTGAGAAAGATGGTGGCGTGGCGCGTGCACGGTTTAGAATAGACGCTCGAATCCGCCTAAAAAAATACACCCAAGCCGCTGCGCAAAGCCGGGCGCACCTAAAGCCTGTTTCCACGCACCTCGTGAAAAAAAAGATCGTCTGCATCGTCGGCACGCGTCCTGAGATCATCAAACTCGCGCCGGTGATCCGCATTCTGCGCGCGGCCGCGGAGTTCGATCTCGACGTGCTGTTTTCAGGCCAGCACCGCGACCTGCTCGCGCCGCTCGCCGACTGGTTCAAAATCAGCATCGACAAAGATCTGCGGGTTATGACCGACAATCAGTCGCTCAACGAGCTGACCGCGCGGCTGATGCAGGCGTTCGAAAGCGATTTGTCCGCATCTGCGCCTGATCTTGTGATTGCGCAAGGCGATACGACCACGGTCATGTGCGCGGCGCTGAGCTGTTTTTACCGGCGCATCCCGTTCGCCCACGTCGAGGCGGGCCTGCGCACTTTTGACCCCCAGAACCCATTCCCCGAAGAATATAACCGCGTCGCGGTAACACGGCTCGCGCAATTGCATTTCTGCCCAACCCAGCGCGCGCTCGACAACGTGCTCGCCGAACATGCCGATCCCGCGCATGTGCATCTCACCGGCAACACCGTCATCGATGCGCTGCATTTCACGGCGGGAAAACTGCAGAGAGCGCCTGCGCGCCGCTTCAGCCATGACATTCTGCTGACGGCGCACCGGCGGGAAAACTTCGGCGCGCCGCTTGCCGATATTTGCAGCGCGGTACTCGACTTGTGCCGCGAATTTCCGCGCTTGAAGGTGCTCTACCCGGTTCATCCCAACCCGAATGTACGCGGCACGGTCGAGAAAATGCTCTCAGGCCATGCACAAATTGAGCTCAGCGAACCGCTTTCGTATCCCGATATGGTCGCCGCCATGCAACACGCCCGCCTGATTCTTACAGACTCGGGAGGCATCCAGGAAGAAGCGCCGGCGCTGTCCAGACCGGTATTGGTGCTGCGCGCCGTGACCGAACGGCCTGAAGCGGTCGAACTTGGCGTGGCCAGAGTCACCGGCACGCGGCGTGGCGATATTGTGGCGGCGGCGAGCGAACTCTTGCGCGACCCGCAGGCCTACGCGCGCATGGCAAACGGTGGTTCGCCCTACGGCGACGGCCACGCCGCCGACAGAATCCTTGGCGCGGTACGGAATTACTTCGGCAGAACTTCGCCATGAGAATTTTGAAGCCGCTCCTCAAGATTGCGATCTCGCTCGCGCTCATCACCATAGTCATGCACGCATTCGACGTGAGGGGCGTGATCGCGCATTTCGCCAAAGTCGATGCCATTACGCTGTTGCTGGTGATTGTCATTGCGCTGTCGATTTCGCTCCTGCATACGCTGCGCTGGCTCGCGGTAGTTAACGCGAACGGCAGCCGGCTCGGATTCAAGGCCGCGTTGCAAATCGTATTGATCGGCCATTTTTTCAACCAGGCCTTGCCGTCTTCGGTGGGCGG
>DASYSI010000460.1:0-10034 GCA_036003485.1 Burkholderiales bacterium
GCGCCGGGCCGGTTATCGACGATGAATGACTGTCCCAGCTGGGAAGATAACTGCTGGGCGAGGATGCGCGCCGTCGTGTCGGGCCCGCCCGCACCGAAGCCGACGACGATCCGAACCGGGCGCACCGGATAGTTCTGACTCCACGCTGCGTGCGCCGAAATGAATGCCGTCAACGACGACGTAAGAATCAATAGTAATAGTCTGACCATGCTGCGATAGAATCGGGAAATCGGAGAAATTTTTAGGAAAGCCGGTTGTGTGGCGTGGCGGATGCGACTGTAACCCACGACCACCGGAACCATCAAGCATAGAGCAGCGGGTCCAGCCCTGCTCTGCGCAATACGCCATCTAAAAAATCAGGGAGGCTTCATGAAAGTGTGTGTATTCGGCGCAGGCGCCGTCGGCGGGCATGTTGCGACACGGCTGCTCGCCGCGCAGGCCGATGAAATCTCAGTGGTCGCGCGCGGCGCGATTCTGAAAGCGATACGCGAACGCGGTTTGACCGTGCGCTCGGGCGGCTCTGAAATCACGGCGCAGCCTGCGGTGGCGACAGATGATCCTTCCACTCTGCCGCCGCAGGACCTCGTGATCGTAACACTCAAAGCGCACGCGGTGCCCGGCGCTGCGGGCGCGATCGCGCGGCTGCTCGGCCCGCTGGGCTGTGCGATTTTTTTGCTCAACGGCATTCCATGGTGGTGGCGGCACGGGCTTCCCGGCGCCGGCGGCACGCTGCCGCTGCTCGATCCCGAAGGCGCACTCGAAAAACAAGTCACGCCCGAGCGTACGCTGGGGTGCGTGGTGCACTCACCCAACGATATGATCGAACCCGCGGTCATCGTGCACACCGGCCCCAATCATCTCGTCCTGGGCGAGCCGGACGGTTCAGTAAGCGCGCGGCTGCAGGCTGCGGTCGCAATGTTCAAGCGCGGCGGCGTCGACGCCCGCGTGTCGAACGATTTACGCCGCGATATCTGGCAAAAGCTCGTCCTCAATGCCTCGGGCAATACGCTCGCGGCATTGAGCCGCGTGGATTTGGGCGGGCTCGGCACCGATCCGGCCCTGTGTGCGCTGTCGATCGATATCATGCGTGAAGCGCTTGCGGTCGCAGCCGCGCTGGGCTGGGACCTGCGCGCGGATACCGACGTCGAGGCCGCCGCGCGGCGCGGCAAGCCTGGCCAGCGGCCGTCAATGCTGCAGGACGTGCTGAAGGGACGGCCGATGGAAGTCGAAGCGCTGCTCGGCCAAATCCATGCGTTCGCGCTGGAAAAGAAAATCGCGGCGCCGACGATCGACGTGATTCTGCCGCTGCTGCGCGGGCTCGACCGCACACTTCGGGCAAATTGAACGCATGGTTGATTGTCGCGTGCGTCGCCTGAAAATCCAGGAACGTTGATGAAGATATGCGTATTCGGAGCCGGCGCGGTCGGCGGCCACCTTGCAGTGCGCCTGCTCGCCGCCCAGGCAGACGAGATTGCAGTGGTAGCGCGCGGCAAGATGCTGCAAGCGATCCGCACACGCGGCCTGACGCTGCGCTCGGGAGGCCAGGAAATTTCGGTGCAGGTTCCGCTCGCGACCGACGATCCGTCCACGCTGCCGCCGCAGGACTTGATCGCAGTCGCGCTGAAAGCACACGCGCTGCCGGGCGCCGCTGCAGCGATCGCCAAGCTCATTGCGCCGCGCGGGTGCGCGGTCTTCATGCTCAACGGCATCCCGTGGTGGTGGCGGCACGGCCTGCCAGGCGCGGGCGGCACGCTGCCACTGCTCGATCCCGATGGCACGCTGTGGAATCACGTCAGGCCCGAGCGTGCGCTCGGCTGCATCGTCCATTCGCCCAACGACGCGGTCGAGCCGGGCGTGATTTCGCATTCCGGTCCCGACTATTTGGTTCTCGGTGAGCCTGACAATACGTCAAGTGAGCGGCTCAAAACCGCGGCGGATGTGTTCAACCGCGGCGGGATCGCGATCAAGCCGGCAGTCGATCTGCGCCGCGAAATCTGGCGCAAGCTCGCGCAAAACGCGTCAGGCAACACGCTTGCTGCATTGACTCGTCTCACGCTGGGCCAACTCGGCGCCGATCCCGAACTGCGTCAGTTGATGGTTGGCGTCATGCGCGAAACGCTTGCTGTCGCCGCCGCGCTGGGCTGGGACCTGCGCGCCGAAATCGACGTGGAAAAGGTTTCGCAGCGCGGCGCCGGGCGCGACATGGGGGTGCGCTCGTCGATGCTGCAGGACACGCTGAAGAAGCGGCCGCTCGAAATCGATGCGCTGCTGGGCCAGACACAGGCTTTCGCGCGCGAAGCAGGCGTCGGCGTGCCCGTCATCGACATCGTGCTGCCGCTGCTGCGCGCACTCGACCGCGCACAGCGCGCCGACTAGCAGGCTGATGCTAAGTGTGGTCTTGACCATTCATCTCATTTCATCCCGACAAGGAGCACGGCATGAGTCAGCGCCTGCGCGGAATTTCCGACGAAGAAGCTACTGGCACGATCAAAGAGATCTTTGATTCCTCCAACAAGCTGCTGGGCCGCACGGCGAATCTGCTTCGCATTCTCGCTCACAGCCCGTATCTCGCGCGCTGGTTTCTGCCGTTCGTCGCGGCGGTGCGCCAGCCCGACGCCGGCGCGTTCTCAAACGTTCGCCTGCGTAACTTGGCCGTGCTCAAAACCTCCACTCTCAACGGTTGCCGCTACTGAACGCAGCACAACCGCGTGCTTGGTCAAGCACTGGGACTCACCGACGCGGAATTCGACGCGCTGCAGGGCGACGGTTACCGCGAGAGTCTGCTTTTCAGCGAGCGCGAAAAAGCGGCGATGCGGTGGGCCGAGGCAATGACGCTCAACACCGCCAAAAACGATGACGCTGTCTGGGACGAGACGCGCAGGCTATTCAGCGACGCCGAAATCGTGGAAATCTCGCTCGCTGCCGGAATGTTCAACATGATCAACCGGCTCAACGACTCGTTCCGCACCGAGCTCGAGCCCGAAGAATATAACCGCAGGCAGCACGGCGCGGTCGGTGTCACGCGCGATGCGCTCGAGGAGTACGCGTGCCGCGTGTGCGCGGGTCGCGCCGTCAAATGAGCGAAGTCATCGCGGCATTAGTATGATGTGTCCTTTATCAACAACCAGGGAAAGATCGGATCATGAGCTCGAACGATAAAGTTGCAGTCGTCACCGGCGCGGGCAGCGGAATTGGCAAAGGCACCGCACTTGCATTGCTCAAAGCAGGCTACAGCGTCGCGCTCGCAGGGCGTCGCGCTGAATTACTCGAGAAAACTGCGGCGGAATCCGGAGCGAACGCGCGCGCGCTGGCTGTTCCGACCGATGTGAGCGATCCGCGCGCGGTGGCCGCACTGTTCGCGCAGACAAAAGAGAAGTTCGGTCGCGTCGACGTGCTGTTCAACAATGCGGGCGCCAACGCGCCCGGTATTCTGTTCGAAGATCTCACCTATGAGAAATGGAAGTCGGTCGTCGACGTCAATCTGACGGGTATGTTCCTGTGCGCGCAGGCTGCGTACCGGCTGATGAAGGAGCAGCATCCGCGCGGTGGTCGCATCATCAACAATGGCTCGATCTCGGCGCATGCGCCGCGCCCCGATTCGGCCCCCTACACGTCGACCAAGCACGCGGTTACCGGGCTTACCAAGTCGATCTCGCTCGATGGCCGCAAGTACGACATCGCATGCAGCCAGATCGACATCGGCAACGCGCTGACCGAGCTCGCGGCGCGCATGGCGACCGGCGTCAAGCAGGCGAACGGTGCAATCGCAGTCGAAGCAATGATGGACGTACAGCACGTCGCGAACGCGGTCGTGCACATGGCGGGGCTGCCGCTCGACGTCAACATCCAGTTCATGACGATCATGGCGACCAAGATGCCGTTCGTAGGACGGGGCTGAAAGCGTAAGCTCGCGGCCATACGGAAACAAGCGCGCACATGGATGAACCTGGCCGCAAAGAGCCGCACCTCGGCGGCAATCCGTATGCATATCCCACTGCGGAGCGTGCCGCAATCAACGTCGCGTCTGCGCCCGCTCAGGCAGATAAACACCGCTCTCCGGTCGTGTTTACCGCGTCGGCCGGTGAATACTTCCGTATTTGGATCGTCAATCTCGCGCTGACCATTCTGACCTTGGGCATTTATTCGGCGTGGGCCAAGGTGCGCAAAAAGCGCTATTTCTATAGTCACACACGGATCGACGACGACGGATTCGAATACCGCGGCAATCCGGTCGCGATCCTGAAGGGCCGCATCATCGCCGTAATACTGTTAGCGATCTACTCGTTTGCGGGCCATTTTTCGCCGGCGCTGAAGATTGTGTTCGTAATCTTATTGGCAATCGCGGTGCCGTGGCTGATCGTGCGTTCGCTTGCGTTCAACGCCTTCAACTCCGCCTATCGCAATATCCGCCTGCATTTCGGCGGCACTTATGGCGAATGCTTTAAAGTGATCGTCTTGTATGGACTGCTTACCGTGATTTCGCTGGGGATCGGTTATCCGTACCTCAAGGCTCAGCTCATCCGGTTCGCCGCGCGCAATCACCACTACGGCACCACGCAGTTCGAAATCGGCAGCCTGACGCGGTCGTTCTACCGCACTTACCTCAAAGCGTTTGGCGTCTTGATCTTAAGCTTCATCGTGCTCGGCATTACGGTCGCAGTCCTCTCATTCGGTTTGCGCGTGGGCAATCGCGGCGCACTACCCATGGGAGTGGGAATACCTTTCGCCGTCGCAGGGTATGGTGGCTACCTGCTGCTGTTCGCGTACCTGCGCGCTCGAATCTCCAACCTGACCTTCAACGCGATTACGATCGGTCCGGTGCAGTTCGAAAGCACGCTGCGCGCACGCGATCTCGCCGGACTGTACGTCGTCAATATCGTCGCGATCATCGCGACTCTGGGATTAGCCACGCCGTGGGCGGTGGTGCGCACGCTGCGCTATCGCGCCGGAAAAACAATATTGCTCGTTGCGGGCGGACTCGACAGCTTTGTCGCCGGCCAAGCGCGTCAAGTGGCCGCCACCGGCGAAGCCGTAGGCGAAATGTTCGATTTCGACATCGGACTGTGACCGAGTTCAGCGCAGTTTATTACGACGGCAGGACTTCGGCGCGCACGCCGGTGCGCGTGCGCGCTCTCGACCACAGCCTGCACCTGGTCGGCGCGGAGCTGAATATCGAAGTCCCGTTCGCCGACGTGCGCGTCGATGCGCGCGTCGGAGATACCCGCCGTATTCTCAGTCTGCCCGGCGGCGCACAACTGCATACCGACGATCACGCCGCGCTCGCCGCGCTGTTCCCGCGCGCGAACCGCCTCGAAGCCTGGGTGCACGAACTCGAGCGCCGCTGGGGTTACGCGCTTGCCGCGCTCATGTTGATCGCGGGAGCTGCCTGGTGGAGCGTGACCCTTGGCCTACCGGTGGTCGCTAAATGGGTTGCGGATTTCGTGCCCATCGATATCGAGGCCCGGCTCGGCGCTGAAACTCTGTACGCACTCGACAAAAGCCTGTGCACGCGCAGTGCGCTCGGCGCCGACCGGCAGCAGGCTTTGCAAAAGCTTTTGGGAACGCTGACATCGGGACTCAACGATCGCTACCCGTACCACCTCGAGTTCCGCGCGTGCGGCGCAGTCGGTCCCAATGCATTCGCGCTGCCGGGCGGCGCGATCGTCGTGACCGACGCTCTCATCAAGCTCGCGCAAAACGATCCGCAGATCGCCGCTGTGCTCGCGCATGAAATCGGCCATGTGCGCCGTCGCCACGGCCTGCGTCTCGCGCTGCAAAGCGCAGGCGCGGCCGCGTTGATCGCGGCACTCGCCGGCGACGCGGTTTCGATCACGGGCTTGGCGGTGATATTGCCGACCGCGCTGCTGCAAAACGGCTATTCGCGCGAATTCGAGAACGAGGCCGACGCGGATGCTTTCCGGCGACTGAAGGCGATCGGGCTTTCGCCTAAGTATTTTGCCGAAATCATGATGCGGCTCGAGGACTATCACGCCAAGACCGGTGGGCGACAGGACGGCGATACGCGCGATACAGCGACCGGCAAAGGCGCGCTCGATTACCTGTCCACCCATCCGGCCACCGCCGAGCGCATCGCGCGTGCACTTGCGAATCAATAAACTTAGCGTGCGAGGTCCCGGGCGCTGATTGACTTTAGCGGCCGATTGTCCGACGCTTGCGCCCTCGGCTCCACCTACATCGACGTTCTCTCTATAAAGGAAACCCCATGTCCGATATCACCACGGCCTCCGGCCTCGTATATGAAGAACTCACCATCGGCACCGGCGCCGAGGCAGCGCGCGGCAAGCCGGTGACCGTGCATTACACGGGCTGGCTCACCAACGGCACGAAGTTCGATTCGAGCAAGGATCGCAATGATCCTTTCGTGTTCAATCTCGGCCAGGGTCAGGTGATTGCGGGCTGGGACGAAGGCGTGACGGGCATGAAAGTGGGCGGCAAGCGCAAGCTGACGATCCCGCCGCAGTTGGGCTATGGAGCGCGCGGCGCGGGCGGCGTGATTCCGCCGCATGCGACACTCGTATTCGAGGTGGAACTTCTCAAGGTATAGAACGGCCGGATGGCGCGTTTTTTGATCTGGGCTGGCTGAAAGCAGGATCGTTTTCGTTCCGGCGCTTTAAGCACCTCTCGCCCTACCGCCCAGACACACGCGCTCGACGCCGCCCGCCTGTCGCCTCGGGCCGTGTCAGACGCAACACGGAACCGATGTCTTGCGCCTGCTCGAGCGCGAGCAACGCCGCCGCGATCTCGTCGCGTCGGCGGGCCGAAAGGTAAGGCGCCGCAAGCGCGTCGAATTTCGCGCGCAACTCGTCGGCCGAAAGAAAATTTTTGGGCTCGCCTTTTGGAACCTGCACATAGGTTTCATGCGTGGCGCGCGCGGTTTTGATCTGCACGCTCGCACTCAGTTCCTCGGGGAAATCGGCTTGCGCGCGGGCGTCGATCCGCGTCCGGACTTTCTTGCACAACGCGAGCGTGACGGGATCGCCAAGATAGCGCGCGTAGTCGTCCCACACGAGACCGCCGCTCTTCAGCGCTACCGCTGCGCAGAATGCCATCGAAAACTGCCCGTCTACGACCGACGTAGGCGATTGCTTGGCGGCTTCCGGGTCGCCGATGATTTTCCAGCCTGCCTCCGGCACGCCGACCGCGATTTCCTGAACGTCGTCGGCGCGGATGCCATGCTCGCGTGCGAGCGCGAGAATACCGTCGATAGCAGCGTGGCTGTAGCGGCACGAGGGATAGGGTTTTACCGCAATCTTCAGCGTCTCCCAGCGGCGGCCGAGCCCGTCTACCGCTTTGCCTTCCTCGGCGGCAGGCGCAAAGGCGTGCAGGAAACCCCACTTGCCCTCGACGGCATCGCTTGCGCCCTTGTAACCCTCGCGCGCCAGCGTCGCCGCAATCAATCCGCACATAGCTGCGTGACCCACGTGCGAGCGCTTGGTCCACGCGCCGTTAACCAGGAACTGCATCGAGCCCGCGGCCATACTAAGCACGATCCCGAAGGCGTTGGCGCAGCCCTCCGGATCGAGCTGGAACAGCCGCCCGGCGGCCGCAGCCGCGCCGAATGCGCCGCAGGTCGCGGTCGGGTGGAAGCCGCGGTCGTAATGCGCCGCTGGATCGAGTGCGAGGCTCAAGCGGATCTGCACCTCGTAGCCGGCAACGATGGCGGCGAGCGCCGCCTTCCCGTCGGCGCCGGTCATTTCGGCGGCGGCGAAAGCGGCCGGCATGATCGGCGCGCTTGGATGCAGCGAGCCGGACGCGTGAGTGTCGTCGAAGTCGAGCGAGTGGGCAAACGTGCCGTTCAACATCGCCGCCCCGGGCGGAGTGTACCCGCCGGCATCTCCGATGACCGTGCAGGCGCCGCCCGCCAGGCCGAGCAGGCCTGCGGCGGAAACGATGGCCGGCGTCGATTCCGCCTCGTTGCGGGCGCGCAACATGATGCCGACGAGGTCGAGTGCGAGCGCTTTCACACGCTCGCGCACTGCAACGGGCAGCGCATCGTACGAGATCCCGGCGACGAATTCCGCAAGCGTGCGCGTGATCGCAGTCATGGGCTCCTCCGGGAATCGGTTCCACCACGCTTGCGTGGGGGAAAGCGGCATTATACTGTTCGGCAAAACAAGGAGTCCTCGATTGCGTGACGCGGCGACACTCATCCGGTTTGAAGCGACAGTGCTGATCCACCTTGACGCTGCCTACAATCTTGCGCGCTGGCTTACGCACGATGAACTCGGCGCACAGGACGCGCTGCAGGACGCATGTCTGCGTGCATTTCGCTTCTTTGACAGCCTGCACGGGCCCAGTCCCAAGGCATGGTTCATGGCGGTGGTGCGCAATGCGTGCATGGACTGGCTCAAGAACCAGAACCGGCGGACGCCCGAAGACGAGTCCGACGACGCGCACGGCGCGCTGGCTGCAGCGCACGCATCGGGCGCGCCTAAAACGCCCGACTCCGCCGCGGCGCGGGCGGCGGAAGCGCGCTGGGTACGCGAAAGTATCGCGGCGCTGCCGCGTGAATACCGCGAGGTCGTGGTACTGCGCGAGCTCGAAGAACTTTCCTACAAGGAAATAAGCGCGATCGTCGACGTTCCGATCGGCACCGTGATGTCACGGCTTGCGCGCGGCCGCGATCTGCTGCAGCAGAAGCTGCTGGGTTCGCGCACAAGGATGAAATCGTGAACTGCACGCGCCTGGCGCAAGTACTCGATGCCTATCTCGACAGCGAGCTCGACCGCGCCACCGGCGAGGAGATCGCGCAGCATCTGGCGCATTGCCCCGCGTGCACGGGGCTCAGGAGCGGACGCGATGCGCTCAAGCAGCGCCTGCGCTCGCAAGCGCCCTACTTTGTGGCGCCCGCCGCGCTTGGGCCGGCAGTCCACCGCTCATTGACAGCGGCGCTGGACGGTACAGCGCGCCGCATGCGCCGCCCGTCGTGGGTGCAGGCGGGCGCGCTCGCGACTGTTGCAGCAGTGGTGAGCGCGCTTGCCGGGTACTGGCTCGCGCAGCCGCTGCCCGACGCAACTTTGCGCGAGCAGGTGGTGGCGAGCCACGTGGCTGCGCTCAACGACGTCCGCAAGCTCACCGCTATCACATCGGTGGATCAACACGTCGTCAAGCCGTGGTTCCAGGGCAAAATCGATTTTGCGCCGGTGGTGCGCGATCTGTCGGCGGAAGGATACGCATTGGTAGGCGCGCGGCTCGATCATGTCGCCAACCGGCAGGCGGTGGCCGTCGTGTACCGCGTGCGCAATCATTTTATCAATCTCTTCATATGGCGCGCCGCAGCCGATGCACCCGAGGCGCTCGCGGTATCGTCGGTACGCGGTTTCGGCGTCGCGACGTGGGCCGGCGGGGGGCTGCGTTTTGGCGCAGCCTCCGACATCGATACGCGTGAGCTCGAGCATTTTGCGCGGCTGGTGCAGGCGCAACAATCTTGACGCAATACACTTGAGCTAAGGTTGAGTTCGCGCGCGAGCGCGCAATGCGCCGCCGTGGAACTTACTGCGGGCGCGCGTAATCACACCTCTACCGACTTCGACCGTTCGACCGCCGCCACTGCAGTATTTTTCGATGGCTCAGCCGCCAACTCCTAAAAAGCGCCGCGCGCGCGCTGCCAAACCCGAGGCAGCGCAGACACCGGGTTCACTCGACGACGCGCGACGCGACGCCGCCGAATGCAAGGCGTGCCCGCTGTGGAAAGCCGCCACGCAAACCGTTTTCGGCGAAGGCAAGGCGCGCTCCAGGATCATGTTGGTCGGCGAACAGCCGGGCGACCAGGAAGACCGCGCGGGACGGCCATTCGTCGGCCCTGCCGGGCAACTCCTCGATCGCGCGCTGGCCGAAGCGGGCATCGACCGCAATCAGGTCTACGTCACGAACGCGGTCAAGCATTTCAAGTTCGAGCCGCGCGGCAAACGGCGCTTGCACAAAAAGCCGTCCGATGCCGAGATCGACGCGTGCTACCGCTGGCTCGAACGTGAATTAACGCTCGTTGCGCCGCAACTCGTGATCGCGCTGGG
>DASYSI010000461.1:0-11552 GCA_036003485.1 Burkholderiales bacterium
GCAGCGGCTACCTGACGCGCGATGAAGTCAAAGGAGATGCGGTGCTCGAGCAGAATTACGACAAAATAGACGCCAATCACGACGGCCGGATTTCACTCGAAGAGTTCACGGACTTTCCGTAGCGACTCGGTTTGCAGCCACGATCAGTGGAGCATATTATGCGTGAAGCGCGTTGTCCGTAACGCGGCGGATCAATGGGGGATAGTCATGGGATTACGGTTCAAATTCAACCTGGTGTTGTCATTGGTCTTTCTGCTTGGCCTCGGCGTTACCGGCTACGAGTCGTACGAGTTGCTGCACAAGAACGCGCGTGATGAGGTGGTTCGCAACGCCGGAGTTATGATGGAAGCCGCGCTGTCGATGCGCGGCTATACGGTGGGCAAGATCAAGCCACATCTTGAAGATAAGTTGGCCCAGACGTTTCTTCCGCAGACGGTGCCGGCATTCGCCGCGACTGAGATCATGAACGAGCTGCGCAAGAAATATCCCGAATACGGATATAAGGAGGCGACACTCAATCCGACCAATCCGCGCGACCGTGCGGTTGAATGGGAATCTGACATCGTCAATACATTCCGCAACAGTGCCGATACACAGGAAATCTCGGGCACGCGCGAGACGCCGACCGGTAGATCTCTGTACCTTGCGCGCCCGATCCAGATCAAGGATCCGGCGTGCCTGGCCTGTCACAGCGTGCCGGCCGCGGCGCCGGCGTCGATGCTCAAGCTTTATGGCGACAACAACGGGTTTGGATGGAAGCAAATGGAAGTCGTCGGCGCGCAGATTGTGTCGGTGCCGATGTCGCTGCCGATCCAGAACGCCAACCGCGCTTTCTACACTTTCATGGTTTCCCTCACCATCGTATTTGTGGTGGTGTTCGTGATTCTCAACATCATGTTGAGCTTGCTGATCGTGCGTCCGATTCGCCAGATGTCACTGGCGGCAGATCAGATCAGCACCGGCAATATGGACGTCCCGGATCTCCAGGAGTCCGGCAAGGACGAGGTGGCGCTGCTGGCGAGATCGTTCAACCGCATGCGCCGCAGCCTCGAAAAAGCCATTCAGATGATCGACCAGACTTAAGCGGGTAAGCATGTCAACGACCGAAATCTTCAACGCATTGCCCGCGGGCTATACGCTGCAGGAGTATCGCATCGAGGAGATGCTGGGTGCGGGGGGGTTCGGTCTGACTTATCTTGCGCACGACGCTAATCTCAATACCAAGGTCGCAATCAAGGAATATCTGCCGGCCGATTTTGCCACGCGCAGCGAAGACCAGTCGGTGCAGCCCAAAACGGCTTCGGTGCGGGATTCATTTGATTGGGGCTTGAAGCGTTTCCTTGAAGAATCACGCACGCTGGCGTCGTTCAGGCATCCGAGCATCGTGCGCGTGATGCGCTTTTTCGAGGCCAACCGTACCGCGTACATGGTCATGGAGTTCATCGCCGGTAAACCGCTCAACGAATGGGTCAGGACTTGCTCTTTGCTTGATGAGGCCGCGCTCGCCCGGATTGTCGCGCCGCTGCTGGACGGGCTCGAGGTGATCCATCAGGCCGGTTACCTGCATCGCGACATCAAGCCACCCAATATTTTTATGCGCGAAGATAACAGCCCGATATTGATCGATTTCGGGTCGGCGCGCATGAAGATCACCCCCGATCAGAATTTGACCGCAATTATTTCGCCGGGCTTTTCGCCGCTTGAACAGTACCATGTGAAGGGCAAGCAGGGGGCGTGGACCGATCTTTATTCACTCGCCGGCGTTCTTTACTGGCTGTCGACCGGCAAGAAACCGTACGAAGCTGCGGCGCGCGAGCGCGAGGACACGATGCCGCCTGCAGTCGCCATCGGCAGGCCCGGCTGCTACAGCGAAAAATTCCTTGCCGCGATCGACTGGGCACTCAAGCCCCGCGAGGAAGACCGCCCTCAATCCGTTGCCGAGTTTCGGGCCGCGTTGTTCGCAGGCGCGCCGGCCGCGCGCGACGCGGCAGCGGCGACCTTACAGGTGCCAGAGCCTATCGTCTCACCGGCCAGCGTGGCGATCCAAGCCACATTCGAGCCCAGCACGCTCAAACGCGTTGAAGCCGAGCTGGCGGCATACGTGGGGCCGATCGCCGGTGTGATTGTGAAGAACGCAGCTAAAAAGGTAGCCAACGTGCCGGCGCTTGCTTATTTGCTGGCGCCTGAAATCTCAGATCTCAAGGCGCGCGCGGCATTTATCAGAAAATTTAGCAGCGACAACTCGATGCCGCCATCGCACCCGGGTCAGGGCGCACGCCCGTCTTCCGTTTCGGGACTCGCGTCTGGAAAAAGCAGCGCGATCGCGCAGCGTTTTGACGCCGAGACGCTGCGGCGCGCCGAGACGTCGCTCGCGCAGCACATCGGTGCCGTCGCAAGGGTGATAGTGAAGCAGGCGGCGCAGAAAGCGCGCGACGAAAACGAGCTCTACCTGCTGCTCGGCGACGAGATCGCAGACAAGGCCGAGAGAAAGAACTTTGTGCGCAGCGGGATTTCGATCCCAGGCAAGAGTTGACTTTCGCACGGGCTTGGCCGTCACTCTGGTGCGAGCAGGAAGTCCGTAACCACCCTGATCTGATCTTCGGCCAACAGCATCGGCGCGTGGCCAACGCCGGCAAACTCGACCAGCCGTGCACGCGGCCCGCGCTTCTGCATTTCATCCGCGGTGTCCTTCAGCAGAAGATCCGATTCGGCGCCGCGTAACGCCAGCGTCGGACAGAAAATCGTGTCCCAGTAGCTCCACAAGTTTATGTCTTCCAGTGGACCTTTGCGCAGCGGCGCCGTGATGCCAGGGTCATAGCACATGCCCCAGCTCCCATCGGCGTACTGTTTCGCGGCATGCGACGTCAGATGGCGCCATTGCGCGTCGTCAAGCGGCCCGAAGGGCGCTGAGATCTTTCGCACATAGGCTTCGAGTTCGTCGTATGTCCGGAAGCGCGGGTCCTTGCCGACATAGGTCGCGATGCGTTCGAGCGCCGCTTTGGGAATCAGCGGTCCGATGTCGTTGACCACCAGCTTGCGGATCGGTGATTTCGGGCGCGAAGCGAGCAGCATGCCGATGATGCCGCCCATCGAGGTGCCGACCCAGTAGACCGAGCGCGAGCCGTAACGCCGGGTCAAAAAATTCGCAAGCCTGCCGAGCCAGCCCGACGGCACCGGCCATGCCGTGACGCGCGCCATCAGCGCATTCATGTCGGCGGTGTACTGCGGGTTTGCGTAATCGTCCTTGTGATCGAGCCAGTCGCTGCGCCCGCGGCCGACGACGTCCGGGCATACGACGCGGCACTCGTGCGCGAGCGCGCGGGCGAGAAAATCGAAATCGCGGCAATTGCGCGTCAGGCCATGCACGCAGATCACGACGCGCTTACTCGCCGGGTCGCCCCAGTCGGTGTAGTGGATTTTGTGGAACCCGCGGGCGCTCAGGCCGAGCAGGTAATCGGTTCGCATTGGAATGCACCGAGCGTCAAATGGTAAGTGTTGAGTGTAGTGTCATTGCGTCAAACTTGCCATTGTTGTGGCGGTCGCAAACCCGGACTCCGATCATTTAAGCAGCATGAGCGCGTATCCACCCGCGGCCACGAACATGACGCTGTGCACCCAGCTCCAGATCAGATAGGTCTGCCGCAGTTTTTCCGGCAGATAGTTCGAGAGCAGAAACAACCTGCCGTCAGCAGGTTTGCGCAGCATGTGCGTGCCATCGCGCATGCGCATTTCGCGATGCTGTGCTTCGACTTCACGCCTGGCCTCGCGTCGTGCCAGCTCCCATTCCTTCAAATCGATTGCGCCGTCGCGATTCAGGTCGAAGCGCCGGAGCAGTTCAGGCTGGTTCTTTTTCCATTCCGTCAGCTCCGCGCTCACGTCCGCCTCGACATCGAGCTCGCCGTCGGGGCCGCCGATGGTAACGAAGTCGCCGATCGCATAGATCCGCTCCTGCGGCAGGAACATCCATTCGGTATAACGGCGATCGCCTTCGGTCCAGGTCTGACTGCGCGCGCAAAGGACCTCGGCGCCTTCGGGATCGATTACGCACTGGCCAGTCGTATCCTTGATCGCAAACGGCTCGTCGCTGTCACCAGATTCCTCGAGCGACCATTTGTCGTCTGCCGACTTTTCGTAAATTTCGTAGCGAAACCAGACGCACGGAAGGCTCGTCAGCTTCGACAGCAGCGGGGTGCCCCCCGGCTGTTCGGCGCGGCCGGTGATCTCGCTATAGCCTTGCGCAGCCGATGCAATGTTCGAAGTTGGCGTGTCGGAAATCTGGCGCAGCCGGTGGTAGTTGCCGATCCACGCCGCAAAGCTGATGAGCGATATTGCGCCGAGCGCGTACGGCCAAATCGCCAGGGTGTGAAACTGGACTGCAACGGCAAGGATGCCGAAGTGGATGCCGCCGGTCAGCCAGTTGCCGGATTGAACCCCGAACACGCCGCGCACGCGGAAATTTCCCGGTCCGAAGGACTACTTGAAAAGTTCCTTGACGTCGACGTCGGTTTTTTCGGCGCTGTCGAATTGAAGCAGCTGCGCCGGCTTGAAGCTCAACATGCCGGCGATGAGGTTGTCGGGGAATTGCTCGATACGCACATTATTGATGTTGGCGGATTCGTTATAAAATTCGCGCCGGTCTGCAATCGCATTTTCCAGACCCGAGATGCGGCTTTGGAGCTGCAGGAACGTCTGGTTGGTTTTCAGATCGGGATATTGCTCGGCGAGCGCGAACAGATTGCCGACGCTCGTGCGCAACGCGCCTTCAGCGCTGCCGAGCGCGCGCACGTCCTGCGATTCACGCGCAGCAGCGACTTTCGAGCGCGCTTCGATTACTTTCTGCAGCGTGTCCTGCTCGAATTTCATGTACTGCCTGCACGTTTCGACCAGCTTCGGCAGCTCGTCATGGCGCTGTTTGAGCAGCACGTCGATATTGGCCCACGCTTTCGAGACGTTATGTTTGACCTGAACCAGATTATTGTAAATCATGATCAGGTAAGCAATCGCAACGGCGATGGCCGCCAGTACAATGATCGAGCCGACGCTCATGCCGGTCCTCCCCGCTAATGCGCTGCCAAAACGACGCGCATTATACCATCAGCATGAGCGCGGCCCGCGCCCTTGCGGTCACCACGTGTACTGAACGCTGTAGCGCAGCGTGACTTCGCCGCCGGCCGCGATTTTCAGCGGGAACTGGATAGTGCGCGCGTCCTGTTTTTCGTAGTCATGCGTTTTCGAGGTGATCTGCCAATTGATCCAGCGATAAAGATTCTCTTTTGCAATGACGGTGACGGCTTCTTTCTTCTGGTTGCGCAGTTTGATTTCGATGTCCTCCGACATGGTCTTGCGCGAGGTGTCGACTTTGAAATCGACCTGGCGACGCTCGCCGACGACGTCAAACGCAGAGCCGAGCTTGATCAGCACTTTCTCGTTTTTCGGCGTGTGATCGATCACGTCCTCGCCGATGAACTCGAGCGTTTTGTCGGCGCTGTCGATTTTGCTGACGCGGATGCGGCCGGATGGCAGTGGCATGCCCATATTGTGGTCTTGTGAATTTCTGAATCCGAGATACACGTCGACCTTCTTATTGCTCTGCACGCCATAGTTGCGGTCGGTTACAGGGCTTGCGCCGTAGCCGTGATAGCCGGGCGCCACGCCGTAATAGACGAGCGTTTTCTCGCACGGCACATTGTGCGCGGCGGGAAAGAGCTCGATCTGTTTGGTCGAGTTGTCCGGGAGCGTAGTCGGGCGTCCAAGCGTGTAAAGGTGGTATTCGAACAATTCCTTCTCCGCAAATCCGGTGTCTTTTTCCTCGCGCACCATCGCTCTTAGCGCGGCCTGCGGGACGTTGGCGCGGCCGGCGGGTCGCGCGCGCTGAACATCACCGGCGATCAGCTTCAGTTTTGCCTCGGGGTAGCTCGCTCCGGACTGGTTGATGACGCTGACCCATGCGCCGACATCGAGCTTGCACGCGTTGGCATTGCTGCCCTCGGAATAAGTCAGGTTGTAATCGGTCCACCAGGTCACTCCGGTGGTTTGATACGAAACCCGCGTGCGCTGGCTGCCGGCGCGCTGCGCGACGATGTCCCACACCAGCGTCGGCCGCGTGATGAGTCCACCGGGCAGGCTGGGAAGCGTGACTCCGGCATTGGAGGGCAGCAGTTGCACGCTGCCGTCGTCGCGCTTCAATATCATGCCGCCGGAGGCCGAGAGCAGCGTGCCGCTGAACGATTCGACGTTGTTCCCGCGCAGCTGGTCGACTTTGACGGTTTGATCGATATACTTCTGCAGCAATTTTTCTTGGCTGACGAGGTCAAACTGAAAATTTTGCTCGAGAACGCTGGTGCCGGCCGGATCGGTCAGCGACTCGAATATCACCGTGGTGGGATCGATGAGTGCCGCGACGTCCGAGAAACGCACGGTGTTGCGGCCGCGATTGAAATTGATATCGCGCTGCTGGCGCACGACCGCATAGCCGGGCACTGCCTGTCCGCGCACGCCATTACGGTAAACTTCAGGCGCAATGGCGCCCGGTTGTGCCGTGCTGTAAATGGTGAGCGCGTTGCCATTCGGTTCTGCGTCTCCCGCAGCCTGGTTGATGCCGATTACGAGCGTCGCAGCGAAAGACGACAGACCGAGGTAAGCGATTTTTTTCACGGGGATTGCTCCTATAAGTTGAAAGGACACTTGCTCATTTGCCCGCGTGTAAACGAACCGGCGCGCAAAGTGGGGTTAACGTCGATAGTGGCTTTTGGGCGCGCCTTGGTCCGCCAGTATGGAGCGCAAAGGCCTGATCACGCCTTCAGTGACGTGATTTGGCGGCTAAAATCATGCTGTCTTGGCTCGCGCGTGCTGCGATGCAGGAATGATTGATATTGACGGCAGGAATCGGTAATAATCAGTCCCATGCCGGCAACTGGCGCCGGCTTTCTACCACAACTGCTACCCGGGGGCCCCCATGAGTGTCGAATCTATCGTTACCAAGGACAAATTAGTTCAGGATTTCAAGGTCGTCGTCGCCGACGCCGAAGAGCTGTTGAGGGCGACCGCCAGCACGGCCGGCGAGAAAATTGCCGCCGCGCGCGAGCGCGTGCAGGACAGCCTGCACCAGGCGAAAATCAAGCTGGCGGAAGCCGAGGATGTCATCGTACAGCGAGGCCGGCAAGCCGTGCGTGTTACCGACGAATACGTGCATGAAAACCCGTGGCGCGCGGTGGGCGCCGGTATTGGAATCGGCCTCGTGATCGGACTGCTGATCGGTCGTCGTTAAGCGCATGCCCGGCGCAGACTTCGCGGCCGGTCGCATGCGCCGAAGCGGTTTACTCGTCCTGTTCAAAAATACCGCTGCGATTCGGGTCGCCATTGGCGAGTAGCGCCTATCGCCTCCCGCGCGCTAAGTTAAGCGGCACGGCCGAGGCTGGCGCCGCGCTTGCGGCGGGAAAATAGGCGATGGAACGTTCGCGCGTTGCCCGGTTATGCAGTGCCGGGGTCATCGCTTACCGGTGTGTATGTGAGATGACCGAGCGCGAGAAAAAGCACTTGCTAAGCGAGGTGATTCAGATCAGGGGCCTGATGCCGCTGTTGATGAAGCCGCGCAACAAGCAGCGCTGGACACTCGAGGATCGCGCCGAGCTCAAAGTGCACATGCGGCGGTTGTCGACGATCAGCCCATACCTGGTCGTGCTCGCTGTGCCCGGGTCTTTCGTGCTGCTGCCCGTTCTTGCCTGGTGGCTCGACCGCCGCCGCAACCGGCAACGTCCATCGCAATTGCGCGCGCCGCGTTGAGATCGATTTAGCGGCCTGAAAAGAGCTTCAGGGAGCATGGAATGAAAGACAAAACCCTCGAGGCATACAATATCGCCGATCTGCGCGAGATTGCGCTGCGTCGCGTGCCGAAGGGAATGTTCGAGTTCGTGGACCGCGGCACCGAGGATGAAGTTGCGCTGCGCAACAACCGCGCGGCGTTCGAGCGCATCAGGTTCAGACCGCGCACGCTGGTCGATGTCTCTGGCCGCAGCCAGGAAATCACGCTGTTCGGCAACAAGCAGAAAATGCCGATCGCGATCGCGCCGACCGGCACCGCCGGATTGATGTGGTATCACGGCGAGATCGAGCTGGCACGCGCCGCCGCGGCCGCCGGCATTCCTTTTACGCTCGCGACCGGATCGATGACGGCAATGGAGACAGTGGCCGAGCAGGCCGGGGGCAGGCTGTGGTTCCAGCTCTATATGTGGCCCGATCGTGCGCTGTCGCACAAGCTGGTCGCGCGCGCCAAAACCGCAGGCTACGAAGCGCTGGTTGTCACGGTCGACGGTGCGGTCTCGGGCAATCGCGAGTACAACCTGCGCAACGGATTCACGATTCCGTTTTCATTCACGCGGCGCAACATTACGGACGTGCTGATGCATCCGCGCTGGCTGTGCGGGGTGCTGATGCGCTATCTGCTTACCACCGGCATGCCGCGCTACGAGAACTATCCAACCGAATTGAAGAACAAAATCACCGCGCAGCCGATGGGCCGGTCGATGCTGAAGTCCGATTCGCTCAACTGGGACGATCTGCGCGAGCTGCGCAAGCTATGGCCGCACCGGCTGATCGTGAAAGGAGTGCTGCACCCGCAGGATGCCGTGCTGGCCGCTGATTGTGGCGCGGACGGCGTCGTGGTGTCGAACCACGGCGGCCGCAACCTCGATAGTTCGATGGCGCCGATCGAAGTCCTGCCGGAAATCGTCGACGCCGTCGGCAAACGCATCACCGTCATCGTGGACAGCGGCTTTCGGCGCGGCAGTGATGTCGTCAAGGCGCTGGCATTGGGCGCCAGCGCGGTGCTTATCGGGCGTGCGACGCTTTATGGGACCGCGGCGGGCGGCGCGGCCGGCGCGGCGCGCGCGATCGGGTTGTTGCGCGAGGAAATCGACCGCGTGCTCGCATTGTTAGGCTGCAGCGGAATCGCCGCGTTGAATCGCGACTGCCTGGTAATGCCCTCCGCAATGGAAGCCGCCGGGACGCCCAAAGCAGCTCTGAGGGTTTTCGACGGAGCAAAAGTTGCGGCAGAACACTAGCAGGCTGATGCAATTGCCATAGGTGAGCTATGTGGTACGTGATTGGCCTCATCTGGCTGGCGATGATCGCGTGGGTCATCTGGTCTTACCATCAAAAGCAACAGAAGCGTGAAGCCGAACAGGCGAGAAGATTCAATGCATTGCTTGCTAACGCCCAGCTGAAACCCGATCCACCCGCAGCAGCCTCTGGAGTGAACGCCGCCACGGTTGCGCGGAGCGCAACGCCGCTTCCCGGATATTCCAAAAAGCAGCGCTTGCTGCCTCAGGCGCAGGCCTTGCTCTACTACGTCTTCAGAACCGGCTTACCCGAGCACGAAATTTTTGCCAATCTGACGCTTGCCGACTTGGTCGAGCTCGGCCCTGCGGTACGCGGTTACGAGCGCGAGCAACAAGCACTTCGACTGGCGCGCGAGCGGCTGGATTTCGTGATTTGCACCAAACAACTCGAAGTCGTCGCCGCGATATTGCTCGACACGGGTGCAGCACCGGACGGAACACAGGCCGGCAACACGCGCTTTGCCGAAGAATGCCTGCACAGCGCTGGCATCCGGCTGGTGCGAATCAATCCTGCCGCGCTGCCGCGTCATCACGAGGTGCGCAAACTCATATACGGCGCAGGCGATTAGGCGGCGCGCGAAATTTCCGCGTGTCACCACCGCGTTCATTGATGCAGCGTCGACATAATAAAACGCGCGACCATTGACCACACGACATTTCCCGGCGCGGACCTGGGACATTTTCTGCTCGGTCGTCGATAATTTCGGCGACATCGGCGTTTGCTGGCGCCTCGCGCGCCAACTCTCGTCCGAGCTCGGGCAGTCGGTGCGGCTGTGGGTGGACGACCTGGCCAGATTTCGCTGTCTTTGTGCCGAAGTGGATCCCGCGCGCGCGTCACAATACATCGCCGAGGTCGAGGTGCGGCAATGGCGCACACCATTCGCGCAAGTCGAACCGGCCGACATTGTGATCGAGGGATTCGGGGCGCGTCTGCCCGAGGTCTATCTCGAAGCGATGGCGGCGCGGCGGCCGCATCCGGCGTGGGTCAATCTCGAATATCTGAGCGCCGAGCGTTGGGTCGAAACTCATCACCGCCTGCCGTCACCGCATCCCAGCCTGCCGCTCGTCAAGCATTTTTTCTTTCCCGGCTTTACGTCAGCCACCGGCGGATTGCTGATGGAATGCGATTTGCCGCGGCTGCGCGATGCGTTTCAGAGCGATCCCGCCGCGCTGGCAGCTTTCTGGCATTCCCTCGGCGTTGTTTTTTCAAACGGGCAAGCGCTGCGCATTTCGCTTTTCTGCTACGAAAACCCCGCGCTTGCGGCGTTGGTCGAGCAGTGGGCGGCTGCTTCCACGCCGGCCATCTGTCTCGTGCCCGCGGGTGCAGCGCTCGCACAGCTGACACGCATCACCGGTCGCGCGATCGCAATAGGAGCCGGCATCACGCTGGGCCGATTATCGATTCAGGCGATTCCATTCCTTGAGCTCGACCAGTACGATCGCCTGCTATGGGCGTGCGATTTGAATTTCGTGCGCGGCGAAGACTCGTTCGTGCGCGCGCAACTTGCCGCACGCCCGCTCATTTGGCACGCGTATCCGCAGCAGGAGAGCGCGCATTTACCCAAAATATCGGCATTTATCGAGCGCTATTCGACTGCGCTCGATGCCGAAGCCCGCAGTGCTTACGCCTCATTTTCCATGGCCTGGAATGGGGGATCCGCGCCTGTCGGCCTCAATTGGGGGGATCTGTGCCGCCAGTGGCAGGCACTCACGGAGCATGCGCGCGACTGGGCGCAACAACTCTCGGCCGGTGGGAGTCTTGCATTCAAGCTGGCCGAATTCTGTGAAGATCGGCTAAAATAAGAGGTTTTCAGCCAAACTTGCAGGACGAATTATGAAAATCGCACAGGAAATCAGGGCCGGCAACGTCATCATGCTCGGCAAGGAGCCGATGGTGGTGCAAAAAGCCGACTTTTCAAAGTCGGGGCGCAATGCGTCGGTCGTCAAGATGAAAATGCGCAACCTGCTCACCGGGGCGCCGAGCGAAAACGTGTATCGTGCCGACGAAAAATTCGATATGGTCGTTCTCGAGCGCAAGGAAGTGACCTATTCGTACTTCTCAGACCCGATGTACGTATTCATGGATTCCGAGTTCAACCAACATGAAATCGACAAAGAAAGTCTGGGTGACGCGCTCAACTATCTGGAAGTCGGTATGCCGTGTGAGGTCGTCTTGTATCAGGAGCGCGCGATCTCGGTCGACATTCCACAGTCGCTCGAGCGCGAAATTGAATATACCGAGCCTGCGATACGCGGCGACACGTCGGGCAAAGTGCTGAAGCCCGCGAAACTCAAGACAGGGTTCAAAGTCCAGGTGCCGCTGTCTTGCGCAACCGGAGACAAAATCGAGATCGATACCCGCACCGGCGAGTACCGGCGCCGGGTTTAATGCGATAGAAAACGCAATAAGAACGCCACCCTCGCGGTGGCGTTTTT
>DASYSI010000462.1:0-1548 GCA_036003485.1 Burkholderiales bacterium
AGGTGCTCTACTTCAATAAGGCCGCCCGCCGGAAACTGCGGCACTCCGAAGGCGCCGAGGTCTACCGCGCGGTAGAAACCAAGCTCAATGTCTATGCCGTCGTCGCGCGCGACGGCCGCCTCGTCACGGTCGGACGGCGCGATCACCGGATCAACAGGTGCTGAGGGGAAACCATGAATACGCTGTTAGAACTGATCGCAAATCCATACATCATCTCTTTTGTGTTACTCGCTATCATCGTATTCGCCGACGCGCTATCAGCCGCGGCGCGGTGACCGACAATACGGAAATGCCGAATACGCTAAGGCACCAGCGTCAGGAACACATATGCCGCGAAGATCACGAGATGGACCACGCCTTGCAGCAGCGTCGAACGGCCGGTTGCCAACGTGAGCACGCTGACGATCAAGGTCAGCGCCAGCAATACCAGGCCGACGGGCCCGAGGCCCAGGCTCAGCGGCAGCGCGAAAACAACCGACACTAAAGCCACTGTGGGTATCGTAAGGCCGATGCTGGCCAGCGCCGAGCCGAGCGCGAGGTTGAAACTGATTTGCAGGCGATTAGCCAACGCCGCGCGAATCGCCGCAGAACTTTCGGGGAGCAGCACGAGCATCGCGATCGCAATGCCGACCGCGCTCCTGGGCGCGCCCGCGCTGCGCAAAGCGGCCTCGATCGCGGGACCCAGAGTTTTGGCGAGGCCGACGACGGCGACCAATGACAGCACGAGCAGCCCGCCGCTGATGAGCGCTTCTTTTCCCGTCGGCGGCGTGGCATGTTCCTCTTCGCCCCTATGCGCTGCCGGCAGGAAGTAATCGCGATGACGCACGGTTTGAATAAATACGAACGTCCCATATAAAACCAGTGAAGACAAACCCGCGAATGCAAGCTGCGAAGTCGTATACGTCGGTCCAGGCGAGCTCGTCGTGAAGGTCGGCAGCACCAGCGTCAGCGTGGACAAAGCCGCGAGCACCGTCAGCGCCGGATTCGTGCCTTCGACGCGGAACGCGAGCTCGTAGTGGCGGATGCCCCCTGCCAATATGCAGAGCCCCACCACACCGTTGCAGACGATCATGATCGCCGCAAATACCGTGTCGCGCGCGAGCAGCGCCTTGTCATCGCCGCCCGCCAGCATCAGCGAGACGATCAGAGCGACCTCGATAACCGTGACGGCAATCGCCAGGATCAGCGTGCCGAAAGGCTCGCCGGTGCGATGCGCGACCACCTCCGCGTGATGCACAGCGGTCAGCACGCTCGCGATGAGCGTGGCACCCAGCACCGCAACCCATAGCGCGCCGGATATCCCGTGCAACGCAATACCGAGCAGCACACACGCGGCCACGGGAATCAACACGCTCCATAGCGGTATGCGCGATCCGGCGGACTGGGTCAAACGGTCTCCTTCGAATTCAAAAATTGTTTATGGGCCAATGGCACCGCGGTTCACGCTTCTTACCTACATTTCGCGCTTTGGCGCGGCATTGAGCGCCAGATAAATGCAAATCTTCGACTCGATTGTAACGCCTCGGCCGCAATTCATTTGATCCGCTC
>DASYSI010000463.1:0-1908 GCA_036003485.1 Burkholderiales bacterium
AGCGAATCGGCGCAACGAGCAGCCCTGGCTGTTCATATCGTGAGGGGTGAGGCGTTAGGCGTGAGGCGGCATGCGCCGTGGTTGTTCGCATTTTTTCGCCTAACGCCTAACGCCTCACCCCTCACGGATTTACCATGAAGATTGCGGTATTAGCGGGTGACGGCATCGGCCCGGAAATTATCACGCAGGCGGTCAAGGTGCTCGAGTCGCTCAAGCGCGACGGACTGAAGCTCGAACTCGAGCACGCGCCCTATGGCGGCGCGGCCTACGACTCGCACGGCGATCCGCTGCCGCCGCAAACGCTCGAGGCAGCCAAGCACGCGGATGCGGTGCTGTGCGGCGCGGTTGGCGGGCCGCAATATGATGCTTTGCCGCGCGAAAAACGCCCGGAGCAGGGGATACTGCGCATCCGCAAGGAGCTTGGACTGTTTGCAAACTTGCGTCCGGCGATAATGTTCGACGAGCTTGTCAGCGCGTCGTCGCTCAAGCCGGAGCTCATCGCAGGACTCGATATCCTGATTCTGCGCGAACTCACCGGCGATATTTATTTCGGTGCACCGCGCGGCCAGCGCGCCAACGCGCACGGCGAGCGCGAGGGCTACGACACCATGCTGTACTCGGAATACGAGATTCGGCGCATTGCGGACGTTGGTTTCCAGGCGGCCATGAAGCGCGGCAGAAAGCTTACCTCGGTTGACAAAGAGAACGTGCTCGAAACCAGCCGCTTGTGGCGCGCGGTTGTAAAGGAAGTTGCCAAAAATTATCCGCAGGTCGAGCTGTCGCACCTGTATGTCGACAATGCGGCGATGCAGCTCGTGCGCAATCCCAAGCAGTTCGACGTGATTGTCACCGGCAATATGTTCGGCGATATTTTGTCGGACGAAGCGTCGATGCTGACCGGCTCGATCGGGATGCTGCCATCGGCTTCACTCGATTCGAATGGCAAAGGGTTGTACGAGCCGGCACACGGCTCGGCACCCGATATCGCCGGCAGGAACATCGCCAATCCACTTGCCGCGATATTGTCGGCAGCGATGATGCTGCGCTATACATTCAATCAGGAAGAGCCGGCACGGCGTATCGAGGCGGCAGTGAAAAAGGTTCTTGCCCAGGGCTATCGCACGGCCGATATTTGTGAAACAGAAATGCGGCGAGTCGGTACCCGCGAGATGGGCGATGCAGTGGTGGCGGCACTTGAGAACTGAAGACGGGTCAACGCGATTACATCAGCAACGTTAGCTTTGAGTTTAGCGACAGGGTCATGATGAGAGTAGGCTTTATCGGATGGCGAGGCATGGTCGGCTCGGTGCTCATGCAGCGCATGCAGACCGAGCGCGACTTCGATTTTATCGAGCCGTCATTTTTCACGACATCGCAGATAGGAGGCAACGGTCCGGACATCGGCAAGGCAACCGCAGCGCTGAAGGATGCACATGACATTGGCGAGCTCAACGCGATGGACGTGCTGATCTCCTGCCAGGGAGGCGATTACACCGGTGCAATTTTCCCTAAGCTGCGCGCGGCGGGGTGGAACGGCTTTTGGATCGATGCCGCATCGACACTGCGCATGCGGGACGATGCGGTGATCGTTCTTGATCCGGTCAATATGAACGTCATTGAAGACGCGGTGCGCCGCGGGGTCAGGAACTACATCGGCGGCAACTGTACAGTGAGCCTTATGCTGATGGGCCTTCATGGCCTGTTCAAGCACGACCTCGTCGAATGGATGACGGCGATGACCTACCAGGCTGCGTCCGGAGCGGGCGCGCAGCATATGCGCGAACTGGTGCAGCAAATGGGAGTCTTACACGACGCGGCGAAACCGCTGCTCGACGATCCGGCTTCCGCAATTCTGGACATCGACGGCGCTGTCGTCAGCATGCTGCGCAAGAAGGATTTTCCGACTGC
>DASYSI010000464.1:0-2191 GCA_036003485.1 Burkholderiales bacterium
ACGACGAAGGCATACGCTATTCATGGAGCGACGACAATCTGAAAGAAGTCGAGCTGGGAATCATCAAGCGCGCGAATTCGCTCGCCGAGTTGGCGTTCGCACTGGGGCTTGACGCTGCGGCGGTCGAACACAGCATCGCGCGATGGAACGCACAATGCGAGCGCGCCAAAGATGAAGATTTTGGACGCCCCGGCGGCTCGATGACGCCGATCAGAATGCCACCCTTCTATGGCGCGCCGGTGTGGGCAACGCTCTCCAACACGCAAGGCGGCCCCGTGCACGACGCCGAGCAACGCGTGATCGACGTCTATGGCGATCCGATTCCGCGTCTCTATTCCGCCGGCGAGCTCGGCAGCTCGTTCGGGCATCTTTATCTGTCGGGCGGAAACATTGCTGAATGCTTTGTCACCGGCAAAATCGCGGGACGCAACGCGGCTTCTGAATCCTGAAACCGCGAAGCCGACACTTTGCGGTGGCATGTTAATCTTCCTCTTCGCTAATCGCGCATGAATCAGAAATTTCTTGCTGAATTGTTACACCGCGCGGCGCCGATTGAGATGCCGCCGTCGCAGCGCCGCCGCGCCGTGCTGAAACTCGCCGCGCGTCTCGCTGTGTCGGCGGTGCTCGCACCTGCAGCATCGCTCAAAGCGTGGGCACAGCCTCGTTTCAGTGCGTATCCATTCACGCTCGGCGTTGCCTCGGGTTCGCCGCGCCCGAATGGCTTCGTATTATGGACGCGTCTCGCACCCGATCCGCTCACCGGCGGCGGCACGCCGCCGGAGCCGGTCGAGCTGCGCTGGGAGATCGCGCGCGACCGGCAGTTTCGCGATATTGCGCAGCAAGGCGTGGTACGCGCGATGCCCAATGCCGCCCACAGCGTGCGCTTCGAGGTGTCGGGCCTCGAGCCGTCGCGTTGGTACTGGTACCGCTTCATGGCCGGCGATGCGATGAGCCCGCTGGGGCGCACGCGCACCGCACCGGCACAGAATGCCGCCGTCGAGCGCCTCGCATTCGCGTTCGCATCGTGCCAGCAGTACGAACAGGGATATTTCGCCGCCCATCGCCACATGGCGCGCGAAGACCTCGATTTCGTGGTATTTCTCGGCGATTACATTTACGAGTCGTCGTGGGGCCGCAACCACGTGCGCAAGCACAATGCCGGCGAGCCGTACACGCTCGACGGGTACCGCGACCGCTACGCGCTCTACAAAAGCGATCCCGATCTCCAACACAGCCATGCGAGCGCGCCGTGGATAGTGACATGGGACGACCACGAGGTGCAAAACGATTATGCCAATGACCAGTCTCAGGACCTCGATCCCGATTTCCTGACCCGGCGCGCCGCGGCTTACCAGGCGTTCTTCGAGCACATGCCGCTCGCGCATAGCGCGCTGCCGCGCGGCCCCGAGGCGTTGATCTACGATCGTTACATCTTCGGCGATCTTGCAACGTGTTTCGTGCTCGACGACCGGCAATATCGGTCGCACGAAGCGTGCCCAAAACCCGGGCGCGGCGGCAGCACCGTCGTCACAGACTGTGCAGAACGCCTTCTACCTGAGCGCACAATGCTCGGCAGCACGCAGCAAGCGTGGCTCAAGGACGGTCTCGTACGCTCGCGGGCACGCTGGAATATCATCGCACAGCAAACGCTGATGGCCCAAAACGATCGCAAGCCGGGGCCAGGCCAAAGCTTCTGGACCGACGGCTGGGATGGTTATCCGGCCGCGCGCGCGCGTCTCCTCAACGACATCGCACAATCACGGGCTTCGAACCCGCTGGTGATCGGAGGCGACGTGCATTGCACCTGGGTCGCCGATCTCAAGCCGGACTTCGACGATCCGCAATCTCCGGTCGTCGCGACCGAGTTTTGCGGTACCTCGATCACCTCGCAGGGCCCTTCGCAAAAACAAGTGGAGGATATGCTCGCTGAGAATCCACACTTGCGCTATGGTAACGGCACCAAACGCGGCTACGTGAAAATGGAAATCCAGCGCGACCGCTGCACTGCGACTCTGCGCGCGCTCAGCTACGAAAAACGCGCCGACAGCGGCATTGCGACTGCCGCGACTTTTGTCGTCGAAAGCGGACGTCCTGGCGCGCAACAGGTTTGACGCCCATGAAGCGCGCTCGATGCAATTGATAAGAGACTAGCAGGCTGATGCAGAACCCCATGGGGCCGCGGCGCTGCTTG
>DASYSI010000465.1:0-3220 GCA_036003485.1 Burkholderiales bacterium
CGACTGCGATGCCGTCGGTGATCAGGCGTTTGACTGCTGAGATCGTAGCGAGATCAAGACTGTCGAAGTTGATTTCACAAATCTTCGCTGCGAGCTTCGCGGTCGGCCCTTCGATATCGATCTTTGTCCCCAGCGACGAACTCAAATGGCCTCCAAACGGTTAGGCTAGGATTGCAGTTGCTTGATACGCTCGATGAAAGCGGGCAGCACTTCGCGATAATCACCGACGACGCCGTAATCCGCACGCGTAAAAATATCCGCATCGGCATCGGTATTGATCGCCACCACGGTGCGCGCGGCGCTGATGCCGGCGACGTGCTGCACGGCGCCCGAAATGCCGACTGCGATGTAAACGTCGGGCTTGACGCTCGTCCCGCTCAATCCCACCTGATACGCAGACGGGACCCATCCGGAATCGGCTAGCGGTCGCGAGCACGCCACCGCCGCGCCCAATGCCGCGGCTGCATCCTCGATGAAATGCCAGTTGTCCGCGCCACCCAGACCGCGGCCGCCCGCGACGATGATCTTCGCGTCCTTGAGCTTCACACCGCCGCCTGCCGCAGCGGCCGCTTGATCGAGCACGGTCACGGCTCCGTCTGAAGGTGCCGTGACAGGCAGACGCACCAACTCGCGGCGTGATCCTGCGACCGCGGGCTCGAAAATCCCGGACCGGAGAGTGGCCATTCGCGGTATGCCACGTATCGCGAACTCACCCCACACTCCGCCGCCATAGACGGGCTTGGTCACAACCAGTGCATCATCCTCGATGCCGAGCGCGATGCAATCCATGACCAAACCGGCATCCAGGCGAGCGGCCAATTGCGGCACCCATTCGCGCGCCTCGAGCGTATGCGCGAACAACACGATCGATGGAGAAGTTGCCGCGATCGCCGCCTGAGCTGCGGCGATGCACGACTGCGCGGTATAAACCCGATCATGCGAACCTTCAATCAGGTAGAGCGTGTTCACTACAGCAGCGAGCGATTGATGATTAGCGGCATTGTCATCGCCGATCAGCGCTCCGATTAACGGCTCGCCCGACGCCTGCGCGAGTGCCGCGCCGGCGGTCGCAAGCTCGAGGAAAGCCGGCGCCGCCGGCCCCGTTGTCGCGTCTGCAATAATCAGTATGCCGGCCATCAGATCAAACCCATCTCACGTAATTTGTCGGCCAGAGCCGCGCCTTGCGCCGCGCCCGAGCTGCCCCCGATGAGCTCGGCTTTGGAAGCGCGTAGCTGGATCTTCAACTGGCGCAGCTCCACTTTTGGCGCAGTCGCTGCGAGGCCCAGATCGGACGCTTTCCAGCCGGGTATCAAGGTGCGCCCCGCCGTCATCGTGCCGCGCATTGAAGGATGACGCGGTTCATTGGCTTCACTTGATAAGCCGAGCAGCGCCGGTAGCTGCACCCGCACGCGCTGATATCCGTCCTCGGTCAGGCGATGCACCGTTACGCACTGACTGTCGGAATCGACGATCTTGGCAACCGGCGAGACCGACGGCAAGCCGAGACTTGCGGCGATCCAGTGCAGCACTTGACCTCCGTCGGTATCGGAAGCCTGCCGGCCGCACAGTATGAGATCGTAGCTGCCTACCTTGCGTATCGCCGCAGCAAGCGCGCGACCCACGCCGGCGCTGTCCGCGTTCAGCCAAGCGGAATCGTTCAGCAGCACCGCTGCGTCTGCGCCCATCGCCAAGGTGCGCTTGAGCGCCTCGCGGCTGCTGTCGTCACCGAGGCCAATAGCTGTTACGCGCCCGCCGTGTTGCGTGCGAAGCCGTAGCGCCTCTTCCAGCGCGTTCGCATCGTAGCCGTTGATCACCGGCGGAACGCCGAACGGCGACACGATGCGTTTGCCATCGGGGTCGAGTTGTATCTCACTCGGTGGAATGTTGGGATCCGCCACCTGTTTGACGCAAACGATAATATTCATAACGACTAAGAGCGCAGCGCCGCAATCGCAGCGTGAGTGCCCGCGATGCGACCGAACGTCGACCCCGCCATCATGCCCGAGCCCGAAGCATAATTGTCGACCCACAATCCACCCGCCATCTCGCCCGCCGCATAGAGGCCGGCAATTGGCCGTCCCGCCACGTGCTGGGTTTGGCCGGTTTTGGCATCGATCTTGAGCCCGCCGTAAGTAAAAGTCATGCCGCACCGTACCGGCCACGCTTCAAATGGCGGCTCGTCGATGCTCAGCGCGTAGTTGCTCTTGGGAGGATAGATGCCGGCCGTGCACTTGCCGTCTAACTTGTGGCGATCCGGATTGAAGATGCCGGGCTGAATTGCGGCATTGAACTCTCTCACGGTCTTGACGAGACTGACGACGTTGATGTCGAGCTCCTCTGCAAGCTTTTCCAGAGTGTCGGCCTTGGCGGTGGTGGCGGTGTCATAGTTCAGCGGGTAAATATCCATCTTGCGCGCTTTCGCGTCGAGGATCTGGAACGCGATGCCGCCGGGCTGGGCCAGAATCGCGCGGCCCATCGCGGCATAGGTTCTGCCCCGCAGGTCCGCGGCCTCATCCACAAACCGTTCTCCGTTGGTGTTCACCATCACCGAGTACGGATACATATAGCGCGCGTAGGAAGCCTTGGTTGAATACGCGACCGGAATCTTGAATGGCGGCAGGTTGATATCCTGCGGAGACGCATGGCAGGTCGTCCAGCTGCCGTGCGGCATGGCGCCGATGTGCAGCGCCATGCGCAGACCATCGCCGGTGTTGAACGGCACGCCGCGGATCCTGATCGTGTCCCACCCCGGCCCCAGGTAGCGCGCGCGCATCTCGGGATTGGCCTCGAAGCTGCCGCACGCGAGCACGACTGATTTCGCGCTAAAGGTCGCGAACCCGGCCGGCGTCAACGCGCGCACGCCGGTCACCCGTCCGCTTTCGTCCTGGATCAACTCGGTCGCGGCCGTGTCGTAATGAAACGTGACTCCGCCGCGCTCGAGCATCGAAAAATTGCGCTGCTGCAAGCCGTAACCGCCGCCGTTCATCAGCAAAATATTGTCCGACGGCATCTTGAAACCGCCGGCCGGAACCCAGTCGTGCCCTTTGTCTGCGAGCCACTGCACGGTGTTCAGAGATTCAGTGACATGCACCTGAAGCATTTCCTGATCGCTCTGATTGTTGGTGACCTGCATGATCTCGTCCCAATGCTCGGCTTCAGTGCGATGCGGCATGCGCTCGAGCAGCGCGTGCAATTCGTCATCCGACATGTTCTTGACCAG
>DASYSI010000466.1:0-3214 GCA_036003485.1 Burkholderiales bacterium
GCGCCTTCACGCGCGAACAGCTCCGCTGCAGCGCGGCCGATGCCTCTGCTGCCGCCGCCGGCGCGTCGCAGGTGGGGCAGGGCGCAGCGCGTCACGCGTATCATGCCGAGCAGCTTTTGTTCCAGCGCATTGCGCCACTCGCCATCGGTGATCGCTTCGAACCGCCCTGGTGGCAGGGCCTGCCCGACCGCATCGACCGCGTTGACCGGCCAGCGCAGTCCGTCCACTTCGCGCTGTGAGGATTCGCCGGCGTTGTTGACGAGCACATCGATGCGGCCAAATCGCGCGCCGACCTTGTCGATGAATTCCTGCACGGATTGCACGTCGAGGATATCGGCGCGGCAGGCAAAAACCTGAGCTCCATGCGCGGCTGACAATTCTGTGGCGGCCTGCTGCAGCGTTTGGTCGTTGCGCGCGCAAAGCGCGAGCGCTGCGCCTTCACGCGCGAACAGCTCCGCTGCAGCGCGGCCGATGCCTCTGCTGCCGCCGGTGATGACGACCGTCCTGCCTTCGAGGATTCCCACCCGATCAATCCTGCGGCTGCGTCATATAGCGAAATGCGGCTTTGCGATGCATGCCGCGTCTGATGGCATCGACTGCGACGACGTCGCTCGGCGCGACGCTTGCGAAATTGATGTCCGGACCGTAACGCTCGGTGAGCCATGCGGCTTTGTCCTGGGCCTCGATCAAGCCGAGCTCGAACAGCAGGTATTCGTTTTTGCCGAGCTTCGCGATTTTATCGAGCGTCGCAGGATCGGCCTTGAAAATCTCCTGTATTTCGCTGCTTTCAAGATAGATTTTTGAGACGCCCAACTCAATGTCGCGCAGGATCTGCGCGCAAATTTCATCCGCGTCAAATGGCACCTCGACGTTTTTGCGCCCCATTTCCGTCATCACCTTGAGACCCATCGCGAGCGCGCGCGCGATGAGCTTCTCGCGATAGCCACGCTCCATCGGCTGCATCGTGTCCTCGCTCATTTCCACGCCCACGAATCCGAGGTCCTGCACCGCCTGCAGGTACTCCTCCACCTTGTTCTGGATCACGGCGAGCTGGAACGGAATGCCACCGGGCACCACCTGGATCTCGTGCGCGTTATAGAGCGCTACTTTGCGCTTGATCCAATCGGCGGACAGGCGGTCGACGAGCCCTGCGTGATCGGTGATTTTCGCATAATCGATAATCGGAGCCGCAATCTCGATGATGTCCTCGGTCGCGCGCAGAGAAATTCCGGTCTCCGACATCAGCAGCATGCTGCGAGTGCGGGGTTTGCGCGGCACGCGAGGGACTTCGAGCATGGGAAACGCGGTCTTGCCGGACATGGGATTCTCTTTCCAATCGAGTTGCAGTTAGAACAACCTCCGCCGCCACTGGCGGTGGCAAAAAAAAGCCCCATCAGGGGCTTTTTTTCGCAGCCGGGATTACGTCATCCGAACGCGGACCCCTTGCTTCGTGTTGCCAATCGCTTTATTTCGGCGGAACGCGATTGCCGCCGACATCGTGTTGTATTGGAATATAAATCTCAAACCCGTTCTTATCAACGCCAGGTTTGAAGTAGCCTTCGAGACAAACACCTTCGACGATATCGTATTTCTGCGCGCGCTGCCTGAAATAGATCCGCGTCGTCTTCCACGGCTTGGTCAGCACTTTGGGCGCGGTAATTTCGAGGTCGACGTGCAGCACGTCTTTGTCTGCTAGATAGAACCGTTCTTTGATCTGCATGTCGCCGTTGTTGGGAACGCCGGCAGCCTCACTGATGGCGATCAGGGCCTGCGGAACGACGCCCACGGTGTCGACCACGAGCGCGTTACCGTCCCAGCGGCCGATCGAGTGACCGTGGAAAGTCGGGTCCGGGTCGGGGGGGTGGGGCCGTCCATCGGTGTAGATGCGGCGCAGCCGGTTGCCGTCGGACTCACCGAGCAGCGTGACCCGGCCTGGCGTGAACAGTATTTCCATCGAGTTATGCGTTACCAGCATCCACGCCGGCATCGCTTCCGGAAGGCAATTGACGAACAGAGGCGGCGGGCGGCCCGCTTTTTCTTCTGCGAGCTGAAATTTGATCAACTCGGCAGCCTTGGGAGTCCATGGCGGCATGTTGGTCTTGGCCTGGGCGTCCTGGTCGGTGATTTTAGGGTTCCAGGTACCGCTCCAGTCGGGCAGTTTCGCCAGATCGGCCCACTCTTTCGCCGTCGGCGGCGGATTGATGACGGGTTTTTCTTTGGCGGGCTCGGCCGAATAAACGCACAGAGCGGCAAGAGTCAGCGACGCCAGCAGGATTGCACGAAGTTGGTAACTCATAGCGGCTTTTCCAATGTTGATTGCAACAGCACTGTTTGCACCGCACTCCACATTACCGACGAGGGATGGAGTAACGGCGATCCTCCAAAGTCACATCAAAAATACTATGGTTCGAACCGGTTGTCCATTGACCATTGCGCGCGGTTGACGCTCTTCAAAACTATGCGGGAATTCGACAATCTTGCGTCGCACGCCGCAATGCAGCAGATCAGCCTGCCAATGCGGTCGGATGTAACGTAAATCCGACCCATCGACCGCACGCGACAACGCCAATCCATACAATGAGGGAAACAGCACCCGCGATCTTGGCTTTTAACGGAGTGGTGTGAGGCGGAATGTCCCAATGCACGATATCGCGGGTCATAATCAAATGAAACACCGCCATGTTGACACCGGCGAGTGCCAGAAAGATGAACTTTGCCTGAAAATAGGGATTGTGTGCGTAACCGGTGGCGTTGGAGGCAAAGAGCAGAGCGCCTGAAATCGCGGCCACTGCAAAAGCCGTCCAGGTGCACGGCAGCACGTTCGCCGTCAGGCGGGTGAGCGCACGGTCGAGCGAAGCCAGGCCCAGCAGCCGTAAATCGATGATCGCGATCGAGCCGACGACGAGCGTAATCGCGAGTACATGTACCGACTCGACCCAGGGAAACAAAAAATCGTTTTCCCGAATTGCCGTCGCAACGGACGTCGCCTCCAGCGACCGCAGCAGTGCGTCAAATTCCATGCGCTACTTCCATGTCATACTTCAACATTTTAACTGTTGTCGAAATAGGCAATCCATCGACCTGCGAACACGATACCTACCCATAGCAGCAGGGATACGATCGCAATGACACGCGCAACGCCACGCCGGCTGCTGCTAGCCTCCCAGAACGCGCGGTCTCTGCCGAGCGGAATCTGGTAGCTCAAGGTGGCGGC
>DASYSI010000467.1:0-4962 GCA_036003485.1 Burkholderiales bacterium
CATCGCGGGATCGCGCAGTTCATGGGATACGGCAGTTATTCGGCGGCTGTTGCCGAGGTCTCGGTGAGCGGCGAGGGCAAACTCAAGATTCATCGCATGGTGCTCGCGCTCGATTGCGGTCATGCGGTCAATCCCGACCAGATCGCGGCCCAGGTCGAAGGCTCGGTCGCCTATGGCCTCAGCGCTGCGCTATACGGTGAATGCACGGTCGAGAAGGGGCGCATCGTCGAGTCGAACTTCGATAGCTATCCGATTCTCCGACTCGCCGAGATGCCGAAGGTCGAAACGGTGATCGTTCCTTCATACGATTTCTGGGGCGGGGTCGGTGAGCCGACGATCTGCGTGGTGACCCCTGCCGTTCTCAACGCGATTCACGCGGCGACCGGCAAACCGGTGCGCAACCTGCCGCTGAAGCACCTGAAGCTCGTGTAGCGCGGCAGTTCGGAGCCCGCGGCGCTCGCGTCTCCTTAGCGCCGCTGCTTCAAAAATTCCGCGTTCACGCAATTGGCAAGCTTGCCGTCGCGCAGATAGTAGTACGCCGTCTCGATCGCTTTGCGCCGCAGGTCCACGAACGCATCCGGGCTAAAAAATCCCGCGTGCGGGTTCAGCAGCATCCGGCCGCGGATCCATGGCTCGTTCGCGCGCCACGCCGCGATCAGTGGATCGTTGAGCGTCGCGGGTTCGTTCGGCAACACGTCGAGTCCGACGGCCGCGAGCTTGCCGCTCTTCAATCCCTCGAGCAGCGCGGAAGTATCGCAGATCGGTCCGCGCGCCGTATTGATCAGGTAGCTCCCCGGCTTCATCGCAGCGATCGCAGAAGCATTGATCATCGCTCGCGTTTCATCGGTGAGGGGCGCGTGTATGGTCACGACGTCGGCGAGTCCGAGCAGCTCGGCAAGCGTGCGCGCCCGCGTAAATCCAAACGCAAGCTCGGCGCCGTTCGGGAGCGCAGGATCGTAGAACGCGATCTGCATCCCAAACGCCCGTGCACGCAGTGCAGCCGCAGTGCCGATGCGGCCGAATCCGATTACGCCGAAACACGCCCCGCGCAACCGCCGCGCGGTGACGTTATGCACATGAGTCCACCCGCCTTTGAGATCGGCGCGCAGCGCTGCGTCGCAGGCCGCGGTGCCGCGCGCAAAGGCGAGCATCATCGCAAGCGCCGAATCGGCGACTTCGGTAGTGCCGTAATCAGGAACGTTGCAAACCGCGATTCCGGCCTGGCCGCAAGCTTCGAGGTCTACGATGTCGAAGCCGACCCCGTTACGCACCACGATCCGGGTGCGCTTCAGATGCGCGATCACCGCGGCATCGATGGGGATGCGCGCTACCACGATGCCGTCACAGCTTTCCCAGGCGCTTATATCTATCGCATCGAAGCGATCCTTGCGCGGGTTGAGCATCACGACATCGGGACCAGTGATCCCGCGTTCGATGTCGAGCTCTGATGATCTGCTGTCCGGAAACAATATTGTTAGAGGCATATGAACCACTTTCGAATCGGTTGTTGCTTTATCATCAGTCGATTGCGCAAGTGCGGAAGCCCGCGAATATGTCGTTGCGCTCCGGAGTATAGAAGTTGCGCCAGGTGTTTCGAATCAGGCGCCGCGTGGTGGCGAAGCTTCCGCCTCGCAACACTTTTTGCGTGCCGAACCACGGCTGCGAGTATTCCTTATAGGGGTCCGCCACAAAACCGGGATACGGCCCGAAGGTGCTTGCGGTCCACTCCCACACATTGCCCATCATTTGCCGGCATCCGCACGCGGAGTCGCCGTCAGCATAGGCGCTGACGTCGACAACACCCGAGCTTTCAAGGTTCGCGCGCGCGGCCGTCGGTAACCCGTTTCCCCACGGATAACGCCGCTTGCGCGGTGCTGACGAATCCGCTGCGGCTGCGTACTCCCATTCAGCTTCGGTCGGCAGGCGACGCCCCGCGAAGCTACAGTAAGCCTGCGCCTCATGCCAATTGACGTGAACGACGGGATACTCGGGCGGAAGCACAACGGTCCGGTCGAAGCGGCGCAGCCGCCACGAGTTATCGTGCTTGATCCAGTCCCGCGGCGCGTGCAATTGCGCCGCTTCGCGCCAGGCCCAGCCTTCTTCACTCCACCATTCACGCCGCAGGTAACCGCCGGCTGCCACGAAGTCCAGGTATTCGGCGTTGGCGACCGCGGTGCGCGCGATGCGAAATGGCGCAACGTGTATCTCATGCGACCACTTTTCGTTGTCGAACACGAAGCCGTCGTGCGGGTCGGCGCCGAGCGCAAACGTGCCGCCGCCAAGCTCGGCGTCTGCGCCCGCGCCTCGCTGCGTCGCGCGCGCTGCGCCAGCTGCGGCGCCGGCAGCCGCAAATGGATCGGCATAGCCCAGCGTCTGCCGCGTGTAGTGGAACGCTTCGGCGTGCATGTCCTCGTGAAAAATAGCCAGCCGCACAAAATATTGCAGCGCGCTGTTTTCAGGTTCGCGTTGCAGCCGGTGCAGCACGCGCTCGAGCACATCGGACTGATAGCCGCGCGTTGTTTCGAGAGCAGGAAGCGGCAAGTCCCAACGCGTGTCGTGAGCCACCTTGGCCGAGTCGTACAGCGAGTCTGCCTGCGCCAGCATCGATGCGGCGGGCGCGTCCGCGTCGCGGTAACGCAGGCACCAGTATTCCTGGAACCAGGCGAGATGACCGAGCTCCCACAACGGCGGATTGACGATGGCAAGCCGGGGCCCGAACAACTGCTCGCCGCGCAAGTCATGCGTAAGCCGCGTCGAGCGCGCGCGCGTCGCGCTCAGCTCAGCGGCGAGGAGTGCGGGGTCGTCGGAATCGGGCAATGTCATATACGGGGGCAGCCGGTCTGCTATAGTAAAAACCGGAGACAGCAACGGAATCTCTCAACCTGAAGAGTGTAGCTGACTATCCCGTCCATGAAAATCTCGATCGTCACGCCGGCGGGCGCCGCGCCGCGCAGCGGCAACCGGCATACGGCGGTGCGCTGGGCGAAATTCCTGCGCAGCCTCGGGCATCGCGTCGCGGTCACTGAGCAATGGAGCGGTCCAGCCGCGGATGCGCTGATTGCGCTGCACGCGCGCAAGAGCGCCGCTTCGATCGAGAGTTTTCATCGTTCGCACCCGAAGCGCGCGCTGATCGTCGTGCTGACGGGCACCGACCTTTATCGTGACATCAGGACGCACGCCGAAGCGCGGCGCTCGCTGCAGCTTGCATCGCGACTCGTGGTGCTACAACCCGAAGGCCGGCGTGAACTGCCGAATCGCTGGCGCGGCAAGACGCGCGTGATTTTCCAGTCGGCGGACACTCGTGCCCGCCACCGTCCGCCGCAAAGCTCTTTGCGCGTGGCCGTTGTCGGGCATCTGCGCGAAGAAAAGGACCCGTTTCGCGCGGCCATCGCGCTCGCGCATTTGCCACAGCACACCGCCATCGAGCTCGTGCAGCTGGGCGACGCGCTAACACCCGAGATGGCGCAGACCGCGCGGCGCTGGATGAAGCGCGAACCGCGCTATCGCTGGCTCGGAAGCAGGCCTCATGCAGACGCAATGCGCTGTCTTGCGGCGAGCCATTTATTGATCGTCAGCTCGGTCATGGAAGGCGGCGCCAATGTGATTTGCGAAGCGAGCCGGATCGGAGTCCCGATACTCGCTTCGCGCGTATCGGGCAACATTGGGATGTTGGGCGCTGACTATCCCGGTTACTTTCCGCTCTTCGACGACCAGGCGCTTGCGGGATTGATCGGACGCGCAGCCACAGACAGCGTCTTCTACCGGCAGCTGAAACGCGCAGTGCTTGCGCGCAGACCGCTGTTTGCGCCACTTGCCGAACGCCGTGCGTTAAAGCTTCTGCTGCAGGAATTGTGTTGACCGTCGCGGGGCTTCGGGGAACAGCGCATTCGAAACGCACTGTAACTCGTCCGCAATGCTTACATCTTCGGTATCGTGTCGCGCCACGCGGGCAATGCCTCGATACGTGCATACCATGCCTGGATGTTTTGATATTGTTCAAGCGGCATTTTGGCGGCCGCTGCGTAGTGCAAGTACGAAGCAACTGAAAAATCGGCGAGTGTCAGCACGCCATTTACGAGGTATTGACACTTCGCAAGATGCGCGTCCAGTACCGGTGCATCGCGATGAAATGCATCTTCAGCGCGCTTCAGAGCGGCCTGGTCAGTATCGCCGCCCATCAGCAATTTTTTGACCAGGCTCTCCCATAAAAATTCCCCGCAGCCCTTGTGCCAATGCGCGACCTGCCAGAATTGCCAGCGCGCAATGTCGGCGCGGGTCCGCGTATTTTCGGGCCACAGATCATTTTTCTTTTTGCTCGCGACGTACTGCATGATCGCATTCGATTCCGACAGCGTGAAATCACCGTCGACGAGAACCGGCGTTCTGCCCGTCGGGTTGAGGGCGAGAAATTGCGGCGTGTGCGACAGCCCTTTCGTGATGTCTACGAACTCGAACTCGAGCGCAATGCCGAGATGAGCGGCAACGGCCTGTACCTTGCGGGTGTTCGGCGAAGGCGGAAATCCATAAAGTTTCATGCCGATCTCCCTTTCAATGTCATGCTGTCGGTCAGGCGAGGAGCCGCTCGAGCCGTGCGATGCACCCGGTCCAGCCCTGCTGATGCTTGTCGCGCGCCTCGGCGTCGGCAAACCGCTCGTGCTTCAGCGAGAATTCCGTGCCGCCGCCCGCCGCGCTTAATTCGAGCGTCACGAGCGACTCGCGTTCCGGCGTGCTTTTCCACGCCCACGTGAAGACGAGCTTGCGATTACGGATGACTTCACGATACACGCCGCTTACATCGTGTTCTTCGCCATCAGGCGATTTCATGACGATGTGGTAGCGTCCGCCGACGCGCACGTCGGCATCGGCGATGGGGACGGTGAATGCGTCACTCGGGCCCATCCACTGCTTCAGCGCTTCCGGCTGCGTCAGCGCACGCCAGACTTTTTCCGGCGCGGCGTTGAA
>DASYSI010000468.1:0-2310 GCA_036003485.1 Burkholderiales bacterium
ACGAATGCGGGATAGCGCGACAGTTCAGTCAGGGTCTTGACGACGTGCCGCGCCGTGAGATCGGTACCGCCGCCGGCGCCCGAGGCTACAATGACGCGGATCGGCCGTACGGGATAATCTTGCGCGAAGCCGGCGCTGCTGGAAAGAAGCGCCAGCGATGCCCAGAATACCGCCGAGCGCAGCGAAGAGCGCCCGCGCTGCCGGACGCAACCCGTTTCTTTGAGCAAGTCCGCGCTCCTACCTACTGTCGTTATGATACATTCTCGCCGACGGACCCTGAACACGCAATCCGCGACCCGAAGGAGGCCCCATGACCCGAAAATTTGCACTTGCGTTCAGCCACGTCGGACTCTACGTCACCGACATCGACAAGATGGTCGATTTCTACACGCGGTTCCTGGGCTTCGTCGTGAGCGACCGCGGAAAGCGCGAAGCCGGAGAGATCGTGTTCATGACGCGTGATGCGCGCGAGCATCATCAGCTCGTGATGGCAACGGGCCGGCCGGCCGACCTGTCGTTCAACATCGTCAACCAGCTCTCGTTTCGCGTCGACAGCCTCGATACTCTGCGCGAACTTCATGCGGGTCTCAAAAACGAGCCGGTCACGATGCTCGGGCCGGTGACGCACGGCAACGCGCTATCGGTGTACTTTCTCGATCCCGAAGGTAATCGCCTCGAACTGCTGATCGACACGCCGTGGTACGTGCCGCAGCCGATGCGGCTTCCGGTCGACCTGGCGCTCCCAGATGCGCAACTGTGGAAATCGATCGAGGAGCGCATTCGCACCTTGCCGGGATTCAAAACCCACGCCGAGTGGCACGCGGAAATCGAAAAGAAACTCGCGCACGCGTGAATTGACATCACTAATTGAGTATTACTACAGCTACCTGAACAAGAATTCCGATATATTCCCTCACCCTCGTTCGGCTCCGCCCCCCTCGCTACGCTCTCCCCGGAGGGAGAGGAATGCAGAAAGCCCTTCTCCCCCCGGGAGAAGGGTTGGGATGAGGGAAGGTGTTACGCACTGACGTAACTCGTCATGGTAGCGCGCAGATCCAACGAAAACGCCACCCGTGGGTGGCGTTTTTGTCTCCAGCCGCAGTGTGACTCAAGCGGCTTTGCGCGCGGGCGCTTTTGCTTTGTCGAGAATGCCCGTTGCTTCGAGATCGGCACGCAGCTCGTTTTTCTTCTCGTCCGTTAATTCGGTGCAGGGCGAGCGCACCGGCCCGCCCGGCATGCCGATTTGTTCCATCCAGTATTTCATTTCGGCCGACGGCGTGCGCCCGGTCGGTTTCCCGTATCCCGTAATCCACTTGGCGTGCACCGCGCGCAGCGGATTCAGCGTGCGGCAGATCTCGGTCGCGCGTTTCATGTCGCCGGCGAGCGCGGCGCGCGTGTAATCTCGCACCGGCAGATAAGCGGGCACCTGATACAGATGCGGACAATAGTTGAGCAGCCACTGATCGCCCATCACCGCGAGATTGTGCAGCCACGGCGTTTCGTCGGCGACGCTCACGACCAGTTCCTTGCCGACCGCCTGCCGCAGCGAAATCGTCGCCGACGGCGCCGGCCCGCCCTGTTTGAACGCGCAGATATTCGGAATCTTGGCCAGCCGCGCGGCAAGGTGCTCGGTAATCGGATAGTACAGCGAGGGAATATTGAACAGCACGATTCCGATATTGACGCGCTCGGCGATGAAACGATAAAACTCGAACACGCCGTCGTCGCTTTTCGCGGCCATGTAAGGCGTCAGTATGATCACGAAGTCGATGCCGATCGCTTCCGCGTGGTTGGCGAGTTTCACCACTTCGTACGGATTTTGGTGATGGCAGCCTGCAATCAGCGGAATGCGTCCTTTTGCCGTCTCGACGTTGATCTCGTGCGCGCGCATGCGCTCCTCGTTGGTCATCGACCAGAATTCAGCAACGTTGCCCGAGCAGTAATGGCCTTCGATGTCGAGCTTCGAAATGCAATGCTCGAGACTTGCCGCGGTCGCTTTCTCGTCGAGCTTGTCGTCCGCGGTAAAGTGATACGGCAGCGCGGTCCACACGCCTTTCAATGCCGTCCGCGCGTACTCCTTTGCCTCGTTCTTGCGATATTTCATGATTTCCTCACTGGGCTGTGTGTCGAGCGGGTCGATCAATTATCGGGGGTTTCGAGAATGCTAGCAGATGACTCCGCGTATTGCCACCGAGCGCGTCATTGACGCGGGCTTTGCACGCGCTTCGGAAATGATGATACTTTCCCCGCAGCGACGTTGCGAGCGCACGCGCAGCGATTGGAGGAAATGATGAGATACCTGGCCGGTCT
>DASYSI010000469.1:0-3777 GCA_036003485.1 Burkholderiales bacterium
CGCGTTTGCGGATGCACCGGAGACCGGAATTTCAATCCTGACTTATGGGTCGGGTCCAAGGGCCAAGAAACTCGCGCTCGCGCTCGCGCAATTTGCTTGGGCCGAGCGCGAGCGCTTCAAGGTCCGGCTGACCTCGCTCGATGACGCTATCGGTCGGGCTGTAGCGGCTGGACGCGCGGGGAGCGGCGCGGCGGTGTGCCTCGCCGATGTCGCGGATAATCCCGGCGGCGGCGGGCGCGGCAATACCACCGACATCCTGGAACGCCTGCTCGGCGCGGACGTCGAGCGTGCGCTTCTGGGTAATTTCGTGGACGCTGACGCGGCAGCGCATTGTCACGCAGCAGGCGTCGGAGCACGGCTGAGCGTGGCACTCAATGCGGGCTGCGCGGACGCGCACGCGAGAACCATACCGGTTGAGCTGGAAGTGCTTGCGCTCTCAAATGGCGAGGTCGTCGGACGGCGCGGCATCTTCGCCGGCCGCACGGTGCGACTGGGCCCGAGCGCTGCCGTACGCATCGGCGGCTTGACCATGCTGGTGTGCTCGCGCCGGGTGCAGTGCGCAGATCCTGCTTTTTTTGAATCGCTGGGTCTCGATGTTGGGGCGTTCTGTTCGCTCACGGTCAAATCGCGTGGCCACTTCCGCGCTGGTTTCGACCTATGGTATCCAGACGATCGGATTCTCGAAGTGGATGCCGCCGGACTGACTTCACCCATGCTCGATCGCTATCCGTGGAAAGCGTTACCTCGACCCGTCTGGCCCCTCGATCCGGATACGCAGTGGGCCGCTCCCAGCATCGATCTATTGTGAGGAGCTGCAGTGCTATAGATCTGCGTCGCGGCGATATTGCAATCGATTGTTCGCTTCCGAACCAGACGCCCATTGTCATGTAGATCGGACGCGGCGCGATTGAATTTTTGGTAGCATAACAGCAAGTGTGCGGCGGGGTGTTCGCACCCCGTAGTGAAGCCCAACGAATAATCATGATCTCCGTTACGAACCGACTGCAACGTACTGCAAGCCGCATTGCATATGCCGCTGGCATCGCAGCGTGCGCGCTGCTGCCGTGGGTCAGCGCAGCAGACGAAAGCATCACCGGCAAGCCCGCTTTCACCGATAGCGAAATCAAGATCATCCTGTCGCACGGACCGTGGCCGGCGCCCGTGGTGCATGACCCGACCAACCGGACTTCGGGGAAATGGGACGCAATCGAATTTGGGACGCGTCTGTTCTTCGATCAGCGCCTTTCGGGCAAAGGAAAAGTGTCGTGCGCTAGCTGCCACGTTCCGGAGCGCAACTGGACCGACAATCTCGGGCGCGGTATAGGCATGGCCGAGGTCGATCGCAACACGCCGACGGTAATGAATCTGCGTGCGGGCCGCTGGTTTGGCTGGGGCGGCTCAGCCGACAGTCTGTGGTCGCAGAGCCTGCGCCCGATCGTGGACGAGCGCGAACTGGCCGCGACGCCGCCCCACGTGGCTCAATTGGTGCGCAACGACGAACAGCTGTCGTGCCGCTACCGAAAGGCATTCGGAGCTCCGCCGTCACCCACCGATGACGAGGCAGTGTTAGTCAACGTCGGAAAGGCACTCGCCACTTTCCAGGAAACGCTTGTAAGCGGACGCACGCCGTTCGACCAGTTCCGCGACGCGCTCGCGCGCGGAGATCCGCCTTCATCGTGGAGCTATTCCGAGCCGGCGCAGCGTGGCCTCAAGATTTTTATCGGTAAAGGTGGGTGCACGACCTGCCATTCCGGGCCTAACTTTACGAACGGGGAGTTTTTCAAAACCGGCCTGTCGCGCTTTGCACCGCTTGGCAAGCCCGATCCGGGACGCGACGATGGCATCCGGCAGCTTATGCAGAGCCGCTTCAATCTGCTCGGCCCCTACAACGACGACAGAACAGGAGCAAGCGCTGTGCGCACACGCGAGGCGTCGCTCGAGAAAGAGAATTTCGAAATGTTCAAGGTGCCGTCGCTACGCAACCTGGTACTAACTGCGCCCTATGGCCGCGACGGCAGCGTCGAAACCCTCGCCGAAGTCGTCCGGCACTACGCCAATCTCGATCCCATCCGTCTACGCATGAAAGACGGCAAGCCGGCCAATCCACTGAACCTCACTCCCCGCGAGCAGACCGACCTCATCGTGTTCCTCGAATCGCTGAGCACCTTCGCCAATCCCTGGCGGCCGGACGATGGCGGGCGTTGCGATTGACCGGTTATTTCCTACGGATTTCATGCTGGTTGACCTACAGATCGACGTTGCATTCAACGTGTAGGCTTACATGATGCTTAGCAGGCTGATGCAGAACCCGCTGGGAGCCGCCGCGGCCCCATGGGGTTTTGCATCAGCCTGCTTAGAGCCAATCTCGCAAACACGAAGGAGGCCCCATCATGACTCAGCCGTTTCAACACTGGAAAGTCCTGCCGCACGGCAAACTCTCGGAGATCGACGACAACATCCTGACGGTGGTCGGCGAGATCCGCATGCCAATCATGGATTTGCCACGGCGCATGACCGTGGTGCGCCTGAACGATTCGCGTCTGGTGGTATTTAGCGCGATCTCGCTCGACGAGGACGAGATGGCCGCGCTCGAGGCCTATGGGCGCCCTGCTTTCCTGATCGTGCCCAACGATCATCATCGGCTCGACGCAAAGGTGTGGAAAGATCGCTACCCCGCGATGCAGGTCATTGCGCCCGAAGGCTCTCGAGAGAAAGTCGAGAAAGCAGTGCCGGTCGACACGACATCGCCGCGCTTCGACGACCCGAACGTGCAATTCGTAACCGTCCCTGGAACGCGCGGCCATGAAGCGGCGCTCGTGGTGAGCACGCTAAATGGCACGACGCTGGTGCTCAACGACCTGGTCGGCAATATTCGCGACGCATCCGGCTTCGGCGGTTGGCTGCTGCGAATGACGGGCTTCGCCGGCGACGAAGCACAAATTCCCAAGGTGGTGAAAATGGTAATGATCGAGAATACGAACGCGCTGCGCGCCCAACTGCTGCAATGGGCCGAGATCGAGTCGCTTATACGCATCCTCGTGTCGCACGGTTCGCCGATCGAAGACAATCCGCGCCAGACCTTACGCGACCTGGCAAGCTCGCTGGCGCAAGGCAAAACGGCGCATCAGCGAGCTGCGTAAGCCGCCCAACATTACGATGATAATAGCTTCGCCAATCGCTGGCGGCCGGACGATCGCGCGCGTGGAGACTGACTGAACCACCAGCGGATAAAATCAAGCGCCGCGTTCCATGCGCGACGCAGAGCGCCGCCGACAAACTGCTGACGCGAAGCATGGGCCTGATGCATAAGGCTCATAAAATCTTCGTCGTATTTCATTACAGAATCTCCCTATAGGAATGAGTAGAGTAGCCTAGAATCCGCTCGTACGAGTCGTTAGAACGCTTGAATATGTTCGTATCGATCTCGCGCTTGGTTAACATAGGCGTCGGGAAAATATGGCACGCCCTGCGGTTCGATGCGGTTCTGATCCGCGTGCGCACTCGAAACGCCGATCAGGCCAAGATCGATTCCAGCAGACACGGCATTGCCGGCATTAGCGACGGGTTGTGAATCTTCGACTTGCGCGACGAGTTGTGAGTCTTCGACTTGCATTACCGTTGCATAGCCCAATCCGAGCACCATAACGAGCAACGGTATGAACCTTACGACGCGAACATAAGCGGGAGTATCGAATTGGTTGTTGCGGCCTTTTAGCATGATGCCCTCCTATCGAGTGGATCAATTGCGCCAATGAGATCATCTTTAGTCCAGCCGCC
>DASYSI010000470.1:0-6847 GCA_036003485.1 Burkholderiales bacterium
GTCGGCAGCAGCGCGTCGGGACGCTCGATCGCGATCACCTTCTCGACCATTTGCCATGTGACGGGCTCGATATACGTCGCGTCCGCCATGTTGGGATCGGTCATGATCGTCGCCGGGTTTGAATTTACAAGCACGACGCGATAGCCTTCCTCGCGCAGCGTCTTGCACGCCTGCGCGCCGGAATAATCGAATTCGCACGCCTGGCCGATCACGATCGGGCCGGCACCGATGATCAGAATGCTTCGAATGTCGGTTCTTTTGGGCATTACGTCACGCGGCAACCGCGGCTCGCTGGTGCGTCTCCATCAATCGCACAAAACGGTCGAACAGATAATCCACGTCGTGCGGCCCGGGGCTCGCTTCGGGATGTCCCTGAAAGCAGAACGCCGGACGGTCGGTGCGCGCGAAGCCCTGCAGCGTGCCGTCGAACAGCGACACATGCGTAACGCGCACGGTCTGTGGCAGCGTTGCGGTGTCGACGGCAAATCCATGGTTCTGGCTCGTAATCATCACGCGTCCGGTGTCGAGGTCCTGCACCGGATGGTTGGCGCCGTGGTGGCCGAATTTCATTTTGACGGTGCGCGCCCCGCTGGCGAGCGCGAGCAGCTGGTGGCCAAGGCAGATTCCGAAAATTGGAATGCCAGAGTCGATGAGCTCGCGCGTCGCGTCGATCGCGTAATCGCATGGTTCAGGATCGCCCGGTCCATTCGACAGGAACACTCCGTCAGGTTTGTACTCAAGCGCCTCGTGTGCCGTGCTCTGAGCCGGTATCACAGTCAGTTTGCAACCGCGCGCGGCGAGCTTGCGCAAAATATTGCGCTTGATTCCGAAATCATACGCAACGACATTGAATCTCGTCTGTGCCTGGCGGCCGTAGCCCCGCCCCAGCGCCCACGTCGTCTCGTTCCAGTCATAAGCGTTTTTGCAACTGACCACTTTGGCGAGGTCCATGCCCACCAAGCCCGGAAAAGCACGTGCCGCCGCGAGCGCGGCGTGCTCGTCGACGGGTGCCGAAGGCGTGCCGGCCATCAGACAGCCGTCCTGCGCGCCTTTTTCGCGCAAAAGGCGCGTCAGCTTGCGCGTGTCGATGTCGGCGATTGCGACCACATTGTGTTCGCGCAAGTAGGATCCGAGATCCTGCGTATTGCGCCAGCTGCTCGCGAGCAGCGGCAGATCGCGGATCACGAGCCCGGCTGCATAGATGCGGTCCGACTCGACATCTTCAAGATTGGTGCCTGTATTGCCGACGTGCGGATGCGTGAGCGTGACAATCTGGCGGCAATACGACGGATCGGTCAGGATTTCCTGGTAGCCGGTGATCGCGGTATTGAATACGACTTCACCGGCCGCGATGCCGCCAGCGCCGATTGACGCGCCGCGAAAAACCGTGCCATCTCTGAGGGCGAGAATGGCTGGCTGGCGTTGCGACACGACAAACTCCCGGGATTACATATGGAAAGCGGGACAGGTCCTAAGACCCCATCCCGCTGGAAGCTTGAGATTATACGCGAAAGACGCCCGCGCTTCAACGCCGATGCGGTGATTCAACTGACTGATTCGACGCAGGAAGCAATCTGAACTCAGCGTAACCCCAGCACGTCCTGCATGTCGAATAAACCGCTATTTTTGGTTGCGAGAAAGCGCGCCGCCCGGAGCGCGCCCTGCGCATAGGTCGCGCGGCTTCCGGCTTTGACGGAAATTTCGACGCGCTCGCCCGTGCCGGCAAACAGCACTGTGTGATCACCGACAATGTCACCGCCGCGCACCGACGCAAAGCCGATGGCGGCTGTTTTGCGCTCGCCCGTCACGCCTTCGCGGCCATAGACGGCGCTATCGGCGAGCGTTCTGCCGAGCGCCCTGGCAATGATTTCGCCAATGTGGAGCGCAGTGCCCGACGGCGCGTCGACCTTGTGGCGATGATGCGCCTCGATGATTTCAACATCGTAGCCTTCGTTCAGCACGCGTGCGGCAAGATCCGAGAGCTTGAACACCAGGTTGGTGCCGACGCTCATGTTGGGCGCCATCACGATGGGAATGTCATGCGCGGCGTCGGCGATGGCCTTTTTCTGCCCGTCGGCGAAACCGGTCGTGCCGATCACCATTTTAATGCCGAGCTTGCGGCACGCCGCGAGGTGCGCAACCGTGCCTTCGGGCCGCGTGAAATCGATGAGCGCATCACAACCCTTGATGCTCGTTTCGATTTCTGCGCTGATCGCAACACCGCACGGCGCCCCGATCAACTCGCCCGCGTCTTTGCTGAGATTGGAGTTTCCCGCCGCTTCGAGCGCGGCGCCGAGTTTCATGTCGGAACTGTGCAGCACCGCTTCTAACAGCGCCCGCCCCATACGTCCCGAGCTGCCCGCAATCGCAATTTTCATTTGCTTCATGTCCAGTTCGGATTCACTAAAGACCCAGCTTATCGCGCATCCTGCCGAAAAATCCCTTTTCATTCGGCTTCTCATTGCCGCTATCCGATTTGGCGGCATCGGTTTTTTTTACTTCCGCCGCCGCAGCCGTGGCGCCGGAATTCGCAGGCTCGGGCGCCACTGGACCAGCGGCGGCTCCCTCCGCCGGCTCCACACCGGGTTTCGCCGCGTCTGTCGTTGCCGCATCGCTCGACTCTGCAGGCTTGTCGGACGCTGTCGCGGGCTTGCGATCCGCAGGCGCATTCTGCTCAGGATTCGCTGGCGCTGGCTTCGGCGTAGCGGATTGATCGGCCGGCGCGGGCGCCGGCGTTGTTGATGATTTATTGGCGGGTGTTTCAGGTGTCAACGTTCCGTCCATCGGCACGACGTCGCCTGCAATGCGCACGAGCTTGTCTTCATCGAAAATGACCGTGATGCGGCGGCGCTCGACCTGCTTGCCTTGTTTTTGAAACGAGTACACGTAATCCCAGCGGTCCGTGCGAAAAGGATCGACCACCAGCGGCGAACCGAGCGCGAAACGCACCTGCGCACGCGTCATGCCGACTTTCAGCTTGGCAACCATCTCCTGTGTCACGACATTGCCCTGCTGGATGTCGATCTTATAAGGAGAAATAATAGTGGGAACATCAGGCACTTGCTTGCAGCCCGCCCACGCCACGACCAGCGGCAGTATCAGCCAATTTCGCATCAGCCCAACTCGGTGCTGCAGACCAGACATTCGCGGAACCCTACTCGGTCGGAATCTAGTATCATAACTTAGAGCTCTCAGCCTTATACGATGTCTGCCATATTCATGAGTTCCCCGACCGATCTCAAAACCATAGGCCTCAAAGCCACGCTGCCGCGGCTGCGCATACTCGAGCTGTTCGAGAAAAGCGACGTGCGCCATCTGTCGGCCGAAGATGTCTACAAGATCCTGCTCAAGGAAGGCACCGACACCGGATTAGCGACGGTCTACCGCGTGCTCACGCAGTTCGAGCAGGCGGGCCTACTGATCCGACATCATTTCGAAACCGGCAAGGCGGTCTTCGAGCTCAATCAAGGCGCCCACCACGACCACCTCGTATGCCTGCAATGCGGCCGCGTCGAAGAATTCTACGACGCCGAAATCGAAAAACGCCAGATCAAGGTCGCCGAACAGCGCGGCTTCAAGATTCACGACCACTCGCTGCACATCTACGCCGACTGCACGAAAGTCGATTGCCCGAACAAGTCTAAGGGCTGATCGAACCTCAAACGCGGCGGACTCTCCCCGCATTCCCGCAGCGCCGGATTCTTTCTAGGCGTTGCGTTCGATTTTTCCTCGTTCCGCTTCTCCTTTCGCGGTGAACGCCTTGGGGAAAGCGTTTCATTCTTTACGAAATCTTTACGCCGAAGCACCTAATCTAAACACGTTTTTTGCACGCTAGTCTTTAGATTCGTAATCATTCAGTTACGGAGCAAACAATGGACTTCGTCTATGCGGCGGTCATGATAGGTTTCGTCGCTCTCAGCATCGGGCTCACGTATTTCTTCGAAAGCCTGCGGAGGCCGAAATGAGCTGGGTCTACATTCTTAGCGGGATATTGACTCTCGCGATACTGATTTACCTCGTCATCGCTCTGCTTTATCCGGAGAAATTCTGATGAGTGCGAACGGTTATCTGCAGCTTGCGTTTTATGTCATTGTGCTGATCGCGCTCGCAAAACCGCTCGGCGCGTACATGGCGCGCATCTACGAAGATCAGCCGGCGTGGCTTAATCAGGCCGGCGCGCCGTTCGAGCGCCTGATTTACCGCGCCTGCGGCGTGGATTCGTCCAAGGAAATGGGCTGGATCGAGTACACGATCGCGCTGCTCGTCTTCAACTTGCTCGGCGGGCTGGCAGTATACGGCCTGCAGCGCCTGCAGGTGCATCTGCCGTTCAATCCGGCGGCGATGGGTGCGGTGTCTCCAGACTCGTCGTTTAACACGGCGCTCAGCTTCATGACGAACACCAACTGGCAGGGTTACGGCGGTGAAAGTACCATGAGCTACCTGACCCAGATGGCTGCACTCGGAGTGCAGAATTTCCTGTCTGCGGCGACCGGCATGGTCGTCGTGATTGCGCTGATACGCGGCTTTGCACGTCAGACCCGTCAAACGATCGGCAATTTCTGGGTCGATATCACGCGCACGACGCTGTACATCCTGCTGCCGCTTTCGTTCGTCTTCGCGCTTGTGCTGGTGTCACAGGGGGTGGTGCAAACGTTCTCCGCATATCCCACAGTGCCCCTGATCGAGTCAATCGAGTACGACAATCCGAAGCTCGGCGCCACTGGGCAGCCCGTTAAAGATGAAAAAGGCAATCCGGTCACCGCGAAAGCAACTCAAAAAGAACAGGTGATCGCAGTCGGGCCCGCGGCCTCGCAAATCGCGATCAAGCAGCTCGGCACCAACGGCGGCGGCTTCTTCAATGCCAATTCGGCGCATCCTTTCGAGAACCCGACGCCACTGTCGAATTTTCTTGAGCTGCTGGCGATCCTGCTGATTCCGGGTGCGCTGTGCTACACGTTCGGCAAGATAGTCGGCGACACGCGCCAGGGGTGGGCGATTCTCGCGGCAATGACAATTGTCTTTGTCGGAATGCTCGCGGTGTGCGTATGGTCGGAGCAGCAAGGCAACCCGCTGCTCGCGAAGCTCGGCGTTGATCAGGCCACGACCGCGACCCAGACTGGCGCGAACATGGAGGGCAAGGAAGTGCGCTTTGGCATCGCCAATTCAGCGCTCTGGGCAACCGCTACGACCGCGGCTTCCAACGGTTCGGTCAATGCCATGCACGACTCGTTCACGCCGCTCGGAGGTCTCGTTCCCATGTCGCTGATCCAGCTCGGCGAGGTCATCTTCGGCGGCGTTGGCTCCGGCCTTTATGGAATGCTGATGTTCGTCGTCGTCGCCGTGTTCGTGGCCGGATTGATGATCGGGCGGACTCCGGAATACCTCGGCAAGAAGATCGAATCGTTCGAGATCAAGATGGCATCAATCGCGGTGCTGGTGCCGCTCTTTACGGCACTGTTCGGGACTGCGATCGCGGTCATGGTCGACGCCGGCAAGGCGGGGGTGGCGAATCCCGCCGCCCACGGCTTCAGCGAAATCCTGTACGCGTTTTCGTCGGCGAGCGGCAACAACGGCAGCGCGTTCGCCGGCCTCTCGGCCAACACGCCGTTCTACAACACCGCGCTCGGCATTGTGATGTTCTTCGCGCGCTACTGGATCATAGTGCCGGTGCTCGCGCTCGCAGGGTCGGTCGTGACCAAGAAAAAAGTCCCGACGAGCGCGGGAACGCTGCCGACGCACAATCTGCTGTTTGTGATGTGGCTGGTCGGCGTCGTGATCGTAATCGGCGCGCTGACGTTCTTTCCGGCACTTGCGCTGGGACCGATCGTCGAGCATCTGCAGCTTTATGCGAGCAACTGATCGGGTCCGCCGTGCCGAATAGCGAGTATCTGGAGCGTAGATAACATGAGCATTACCTCTGCAGTATCCGCGGGACACATCTTGCCGCGGTCATTGGTGACCAAGAGTATTTTCAAGCGGGCACTCGTCGACGCGTTCGTCAAGCTGCTGCCGCAGCACCAGTGGAAGAACCCGGTCATGTTCGTGGTCTACGTCGGCAGTATCCTGACCACTATCCTCTGGTTTCAGGCGCTGGTGGGCCAAGGCGAAGCACCGGCGGGCTTCATACTAACGGTTACGCTGTGGCTGTGGTTCACGGTGTTGTTCGCGAATTTTGCTGAAGCGATTGCCGAAGGCCGCAGCAAGGCCCAGGCCGACGCGTTGCGTGCCGCAAAACGCGACACGACGGCAAAAAAGCTGGCCCAACCCAGGCGCGATGCCGCGGTAACGAAAGTCAACGCCCTCATGTTGCGCAAAGGTGATCTCTACGTCGTCGAAGCAGGCGATTTCATCCCGGCCGACGGCGAAGTGATCGAGGGAGTTGCGTCAGTTGATGAGTCGGCGATCACGGGCGAATCGGCGCCCGTAATTCGCGAATCGGGTGGAGATTTCTCTTCCGTCACCGGCGGCACGCGCATACTTTCCGATTGGCTCGTGGTGCGCGTCACCACCAATCCCGGTGAGTCCTTTCTCGACCGCATGATATCAATGGTCGAAAGTGCGCGCCGTCAGAAAACACCGAACGAGATCGCACTCACCATCCTGCTGGTGAAGATGACGCTCGTGTTTCTGTTCGCGACCGCCACGCTGCTGCCGTTTTCGATCTATGGCGTCGAGGTTGCAAAAGCGGGCAACCCAATCACGATCACGGTGCTCGTCGCGCTGCTGGTGTGCCTAATCCCGACCACCATCGGCGGATTGCTGTCCGCGATCGGGCTGGCCGGAATCGGCCGCATGCTGCGCGCCAACGTGATTGCGGTGTCCGGCCGCGCGGTCGAGGCTGCCGGCG
>DASYSI010000471.1:0-2981 GCA_036003485.1 Burkholderiales bacterium
CGGCAAACCCGGTGGCGAGCTCGGGATACCACTCGGGATGCGGGCGCTGCGTATCGATCGTTCCAGGCACGACGACGTTTACGGTGACGCCGAAACGCGCCACCTCGACGGCCATCGCGCGCGTCAGACCGACGAGTCCCAGCTTCGCGCTCACGCCATGCGCGCGTTTGACCTTGCCCCAGTACGCGTCGGTGCCGCCCAGATTAATGATGCGGCCCCAGCGCTTGCGGATCATGCCGGGAAGCACGGCCTGGCTCAGAAAAAACGGCGCTCTCAGATTGGTATTGAAGACGAGGTCCCATTCTTCGAGAGTGATGTCGGATATCTTGGTGTTCGGTCGTATCGCTGCGTTGTTGACGAGGATGTCGATGCTGCCGAAATCCTTCTCGATAGTCTGAACGAGATTCTTGAGACAACCGGCATCCGCAAGATCTGCCTGGTACACGCCCGAGCGCGCGCCGAGTTCAACAACCTCGGCGCATACTTTCTGCGCCGCTTTCTCATCATCGCGGTAGAGAATAATCGGTGTTACGCCGGCTTTTGCGAGCGTCAACACGATGCTGCGCCCGATGTTGCGGTTTCCCCCGGATACGAGCGCGATGCGGCCGGCTATGCCAAAAGCGTTGTCGAGTTGCTGCGAAGCCATGATTTTAGTCTTCCTGCTGGATTCCGGCGTCTCTGATGACGCCAGCCCATTTGTTGATCTCGGAACGCACGAAGTCAGAGAATTCCTGCGGTGTCGTGATGTCCGGCGTGAGTCCGCGCGTTGCAAGCTGTTCGCGGAATGAAGGGGTCTTCAGCAGTCCAACGATTTCCCGGTTGAGCGTGTCGATTATGGATTGCGGAGTACCGCGCGGCGCAAGAACGCCATACCAGGTGCCGCTCGCGAAATCGACGCCGGACTCCGCCATCGTGGGCAGATCGGGTGCGAGCGGCGAGCGCTGCGCGTTCGCAACGCCGAGCGCCTTCAACTTCGCGGAGCGAATCTGCGTCAGCGCGCCGGTCAAGTTCGGCATCGCGAATTGCACTTCGCCGCTCAGCAGAGCGGTTAATGCAGGCCCCGTTCCTTTGTATCCGACGTGGGTCACCTGAATATTGACGCGCTTCGCGAACAGCACGTTCGCGAGGTGGCCGATGCCGCCCGTGCCGGGAGACGAGTAGAACAACTGGCCGGGTTTCGCCTTGGCGAGGGCAATGAATTCCTTGACCGACTTGACCGGCAGTGACGGATGTGTGACGAGCACGAACGGCACGGAAGCCAACGACCCCACCGCGGCGAAATCCTGAATCGGATCGTACGGCAGTTTCTTGTAATAGACTGCCGTGACCGCGTACGACGCCGTGCAGAACAAAAGCGTGTAGCCGTCGGGCGGCGCTTTCGCGGCGATATCCGCTCCCAGCACGCCCGCTGCGCCGCCGCGATTGTCGATGACGAATGACTGTCCGAGTTTCTCGGTAAGCTTTTGCGCGAGCATGCGCGCGGCGATGTCGGAGCCGCCTGGCGCAAACGGTACGATGATGCGCACCGATTTCAATGGATACGTCTGAGCGACAGAGGGAATCGCGAATAGCGATGCTCCAGCAACGAGCGCTGTGGCAAACCGCCGTAGAATGCAATGCCAAAACGCTGGGATTGACGTTGTGCGCAAAGGGCCGGCTCAGGCAGCAAAAAACGCGAGCGCGCGCGCTTCGATGCTTTGGCGCGGCGGCGCGCCTGGCGGCGAGCCCGGATCGTCGAATGACGTGTGCGGGGTGAAGCGCGCGCGGCCATCCTTTGCCGAGTCGAAGACTTTGAATACCAGCGCCTCGTCACGCCGCATTTCAGGAAAATAGAACCAGCGGTGCGCCGGGTTGTAGCGCAGGCGGTAAGTCTGCCCGACGCGATTGGGGTAGCGGCGCTCGGCGACCATGAGGTCTTCGAATGCCACGCTCTGCGCATCGGCAACTGCGAGCGGATTGGCCTGAATCGGCTGGTTGATTGCGCGCCAGACCTGGATGATTGCAAAGCGGCCCGCGAGCAGTATCTCCGCCTCGTCAGGCAGCAGATCGCGCACTCGCTGCGGCCCCGACCATTCGGTGTAATCGTTGTGCGCCGAGATGACCGGCTCGCGCACGAGCTTCGCTTCACGCTCCGACTCGTTGCCCGAACGCAGCGTGTAATCGAACACCACCACGCGCGTTGCGCCTGATACTTTCCTGATAAGAGCCTCGACTTCCGGATAGTACTCGCGCTCCAGCTGCGGCTTGTCGAAGAAATCCTTCACCCCGGTCCGATGCTCGACAAATATGAAGCCATTGCGGTCGAGCGAGAACTGACTGGCGAGCGGACGTCCGTTCGTTATGCTCATCGGCTTCAATTGCATCGGGCCGGACCTGCGGCGATGAATATTGTTGGGTCCAAAGGTTTCGTTGACAAGCTTCTCGCCGGTATCGGGCGTATAGGCGATCTCGGCCGTCAGCGTTTCGCGCGTGGGATGGGTTTGCAGGGCTTGGTTCATGGCGATACCTTTTGGGAGAGCAGCATTGGGCAAGCAGCGTTCAGCGCTCGGCGATTGACTTGCCATCGATGCTATGCGCGTCGATGAGACGTTCGCGCCGCATTTGAGCGAGCGTGGTAATGCCGAGCAGCGCCATGTCGCGGCTGATTTCATCCCGCAGCAGTTTGATTGCGTGGCGCACGCCGGCGTCGCCGGCGATGGCGGCCGCGTAAAGGAATGGACGGCCGACAAACACGAAGTTCGCTCCCAGGGCCAGCGCTTTGAGCACATCGGTGCCGCGGCGGATACCGCTGTCCATCATTACTGTCATCGTGCCCGCCTGTGAAACGATCGCGGGAAGCATACGCAGCGGCGCGCTTGCACCATCGAGCTGGCGTCCGCCGTGATTCGACACGATAACGCCATCGACTCCGCTCTCGCGCGCGATGCGCGCATCTTCCTTGTCGAGCACACCTTTCAATACCAGCCGTCCTTTCCAGAGTC
>DASYSI010000472.1:0-5346 GCA_036003485.1 Burkholderiales bacterium
TGATCTGAGCGTTAAGTACTGATTGCAGTCAGAGCGCGCACCGATCGAAACTGACACTGAGGCCAAAGCATGATCGTAGTTCCCGACGATTTTCCATCCGTCTTCGAAGGTTCTGCCGCCCACGAAAAGGCGCGCGCCCTCGGCGCGGTACGCGTTTATACCGAACGCGGCGCCCATGACGAGACCGAGCTCGCGCGCCGCATCGGCGCTGCGCAGATCGCGATCAATATCCGCGCTTACACGCATTTTAGTGACGCCGTGTTTCGCGCTTGCCCCGGCCTGCGCCTGGTATCGATCTGGGGTACAGGCACGGACAATATCGATCTCGACGCCGCGGCGCGCCGCGGCGTAACCGTTTGCAATACGCCGGGTGTGAATGCGATCGCGGTGGCCGAGCATGCGATCGCGCTGATGCTGGCCGTGGCGCGCAAGATTCCGGCGATCGACCGCGAAATGCGCGACGGCGCATGGCCGCGCGAAATGCTCACGCAGCTTCACGGCAAGACGCTGGGCGTATTTGGTACCGGCAGCATCGGTGCGCGCGTGGCCGAGCTCGGCCGCGCATTCGGCATGACGGTGCTGGCATGGAGCGCGCGCGGCGAGCTCGCGCGCCTGAAAACGACGGGAGACACTGCAGCGTCAAAGCAGGACATCCTGCGGCGCGCGGATTTCATCAGCCTTCACCTGCGTCTGACCCCGGAATCGCGCGGCTTTCTCGGCCGCCACGAATTCGAAGCGATGAAACCAACTGCGATTCTCGTAAATACGGGGCGCGGTGCCCTCGTCGATCGCGACGCGCTGCTCGCGGCGCTCGCCGGAGGCGCGATCGCAGGCGCCGGACTCGATGTTTTCCACGACGAGCCCGTCGCCGCCGGCGATGCGCTGCTCGGCTTCGCCAATACCGTGTTGTCCCCCCATAACGCGGGCCAGACGCCGGAAGTACGTCGCGACGGCCTGCTATGCGCGATCGAGAATGCCGTCAACTTTCTCAACGGAGTCCCGACGAACGTCGTTTACCCTTAGCCGCGTATTGACTCAGCGGTGCAAACGAGTCCGCGCACGCTTGCTGCTGCGGCATGCAGCGGGCACAATCGCGGTTCTTCACCTGAAGGAGATCGGCAATGAGTTTCAGCCTCTGGACGCGCGTGGCGCTGGCCGCCGCCGCGATGGCCCTGGCCATGTCACCCGCTGCGGCGCAGAAGATCAAGATCGGTTACTGGACCAGCGGAGTCAGCCTCGGATTCGGCTCCGTGCTCGAGCAAGGCCGGTTTCTCGAGAAAGAAGGCCTCGACGTCGAATACGTGAAGTTCTCTGACGTCAATGCACCGACCCGCGCGATTGTATCCAACGCAATCGATATTGCGATCGGCGCCAGCGCCGCAGGCGCGTTCAACATAGCGGCCGACGGCCTGCCGATCAAGATCATTCTGGGTACCCAGCTCGCCGAAGCGCAGTTCACCGTACTCGCCGACTCGCCGATCAAATCGATCGCCGATTTCAAAGGCAAGAAAATCGGCATGTCGCCTCCCGGCAGTGCGACTCACGCGATTGCCGCCGCACTGCTCGAAAACAATTACGGGCTCAAACCCTCCGACTACACGGTGGTGCCGGGCACCGAGCCACGTCTGGCGCAGTTTCTGATTCAGAAGGAAATCGACGCCGGCGCAATCCGCTCGACCACGGTCGCGCAGATGAACGAAGTGAAGTTGCGCGGGCTCGGCAATTTCCTCGACGAATGGAAAAAGATGACCAAATCCAATGCTTCACCCTTCATTGGAATCGCCATCGTTCATAACGACTATCTCGCGAAAAATCCCGATGCTGTCGTGAAGTTTATTGTCGGCATGCGCAAGGCACTCGAGTTCGGCAGCAAAAACAAGAAGCAAGTCGCGGAGGTTCTGCAGAAAGCGGCCAACCTGCCGCCGGATGATGCGCTCGCGTATGCCAACCTGTGGGACAATATCTATCGTGTCACCTTCGAGCCGCAGGACATCGCGACGATGAAGCGCATGAATGATATTTTCAAGGCCGGCGGCACCGCCAAGTCCGACGTGCCCGACAGCGCGTTTTACGCGGACTCCTATATCAAATCGAAGCAGATCAAATAGCGTCGTACGCATTTGCGACGGGAGACCTACCCATGAGCCAGGCCGTAGCTGCCCGCTCGGTGGCCGAGCTGCTGCAGCGGTCCGCGCAAGGCTTGACGCGAGCTCCACTGCAGGTGTTTACCTTGCTGGTAATCCCAATCTGAATTGTTTTCCATGCCAAAGTCAGCGCCACGAAAGCCAACGAAGTACCACCTGCATGTCGAAAACGGTCGTAAACGCCCGGAAATTTTTCAGTTGTCGGATCAGATTTACGCGGCCGCAGAGAAACGTCATCGTGCACCGGCCAAGCGACTGAATGTCACCATCGGCTGGGACGGCGACATTCTCGACGCGGCATTGCAGAACGCGGACTTCATGATCAGCGCGAACCCTCCGCGCGAACGGTTGCGCGAGCGTGCACCGCGCTTGAAATGGATCCAGACCACCGGTGCCGGCATCGATCATCTGATGCCGCTCGACTGGCTGCCCGCGAATATTGCGCTCACGAACAACAGCGGCGCGCACGGCGTGAAAGCCGAAGACTACTGCACCATGGCGCTACTCATGCTGCAGACCCGAATGGCAGGCGTGATCGCGAACCAAAGCAGCGCAAAGTGGGAGCAGATCTTCACGCCTCCCATTTCCGGTAAAACCGCAGTGGTGATCGGCTTCGGCGACCTCGGCCGGGCCGCCGGCCGCGCCGCCAGAAAACTCGGCCTGACTGTGCTTGCTGTGACGCGCAGCGGCAAGGCGGCGCCGCCTGCCGACAGTGCCTACCGGGTGTCGCGCATCGAGCACGTGCTGCCGCGCGCTGATTTCGTGATCGTCACAACACCGCTGACTGCGGACACACACGGGCTCCTCAACCGCACGCGCCTGGGTCTGCTCAAACCGACGGCAGGATTGATCAATATCGGCCGCTCGCCGGTCGTGGACTACGACGCGCTGCGCGAACAGCTCGAAGCCGGCGCGCTGGCAGGTGCGCTGCTCGACGTGCACAGCCCCGAACCACTGCCCTCCAATTCACCGTTATGGGCCACGCGCAACCTGATCGTCACGCCGCACATCTCGTGCGATGATCCGCGCTATATGGACTTTCTGTGTGACAGCTGGTTTGCAAACTTCACGCGTTTTCTCGCGGGCAAGCCGCTCAAAAATCAAGTCGACCGCACGCTCGGATACTAGTGTCGACTCTTTCGTCTGCCGCCAGCATCGCAGCCGCCCAGGCACCGCGCTGCGGCGAGCTCAATCTCGATCACATCGCGTACTTCGTTCCCAACATCGACCAGTCGGCGGCGGCACTTGAAAAGCTCGGCTTCACGCTGACGCCGTTCTCGGCGCAATCGCACGCACTCGAACCCGGCGGCCCCGCGAGACCCGCCGGCACCGGCAATCGCTGCATGATGTTCACGCGCGGCTATGTCGAATGCCTGACCCCGACCGCTGACACACAGGCGGCAAACCAGCTGCGCGCTGCGATCAAGCGCTATGTCGGGCTGCATTTGATTGCGTTTGGCACCGCAGCGCCCGCGCTCGATCATGCCAGGCTTACTCAGCACGGCTTCGCGCCGATCGCTCCGATCGCACTCGAGCGCCCGCTCGATACTCCCGGTGGTGAAGATATCGCGCGCTTCACCGTGGTACGCGTGCCGCCGCAGACGATGGCCGAAGGTCGAATTCAGTTCTGCCAGCATCACACGCCGCGCCTCGTGTGGCAGCCGCAATGGCTGACGCATGCCAATCGAGCCAGCGCGCTGACCGCGGTGATCGTGTGCGTCGAGAGCCCCGCGCAAGCCGCGCAACGTTACGCGCGATTCACGGGGCTGAAAGCGGCAGGCGCCGGCGACAGCTGGCGTCTCGATACTGCGCGCGGCCGCCTGCTGTTCAGCACCCCGGCCGTGATCAAGCGCGTATTTAACGTTGATGCCCCGGCGCTGCCGTGGATCGCCGGCTACGTGCTCGCGAGCAGCGACATGAACGCAACGCGCGAGCACATTGCGGGCACCGGCTGCGCGCACGGCGAGCTTGACCAGCGGCGCTCATACGTGCTGCCGCCACCGAGTGTCGGCGGCTTCATTGTGTTCGAGCCGGAAGCGGGCACCCCGCTCGAATTCGGCCTGCACGCGGTTTAGAGCGCGGCCAACCTATTATCATGAATCCCCCCGCATTCGATGAAACGTTCGATGTCGTCGTCGTCGGCTTCGGCCTCGCCGGCGGCATCGCCGCGCTCAACGCGAGTCAGGCGGGCGCGCGGACGCTGTTGATCGAGAAATCCGCAGTGCCAGGCGGGCTTTCGATCTGTTCCTACGGCGCGGTGCGCAGCGCGCACGATCCCAATCTTGCATTTCAGTATCTTCAGACCACCAACGACGGGCGCACGCCGGACGACGTAGTGCGCGCGCTGGCGGACGGCATGTGCGAAATCGAGCAAACCGTGCGCGAGCTCGGCAAAATCAATGGCGCCGTTATCGTGACCTCGGTCGAGGAAAACAAACTGCGCGAACAAAGCGGCGATCCCTATCGCCGGCAAATCAGGGCCAATTATCCGCTTCCCGGCACCGATACGTTCTATCACACCACCGTGATGGAAGTGCCGGGCTTCGATGCGCGCACGCATTATCCGTGGGCGAACGGCGCGCCGGGCGGGCCTAAACTGTTCAAGATCGTGCACGACAATCTTCTCAAGCATGGCGTCGCAATCCGGCTTGCAACGCCCGCGCTGCGGTTGATTGCAGATCCCGCAACGCGCACGGTGCACGGCGTGCGCGTCCTGAGCGACGGGATTACGCGCAACATCGGCGCACGCCGCGGTGTCGTGCTCGCGAGCGGCGGCTTCGAAGGCAATGCCGACATGAAAGCGCAGTTCCTGCAGGCCAAACCGGTATTGAATGCCGCCGCTCGCACCAACAGCGGCGATGGCATCCGCATGGCGCAGGACCTCGGCGCCGCGCTCTGGCATATGTGGCATATTCATGGCGCTTACGGATTCAGACATACCGACCCGAACTATCCGTACGGGATACGCATGAAACGTTTCCCCGACTGGTTTCCCGGCGAAGCCGACAAAGCCAGGCTGCGGATGGCATGGATACTCCTGGATCAATACGGCAAGCGCTTCATGTCCGAGTACCAGCCATACACGCAGGACACCGCGGTGCGACCATCGCAGTATTACGATCCGGCCACCCAGCGCTTTCCGCGCAATCCGGCATTCATGATCTGCGACGAGGCAGGACGCAACATGTATCCGCTCGGCAAG
>DASYSI010000473.1:0-4128 GCA_036003485.1 Burkholderiales bacterium
CATGAGCTCGACATGGGTCCATGCGAGCCCGTCACGCGGTCCGCGGTCACGCTCAGCGGTACGCGTGATGAGCGGAACTCTCGCGCCCATGTTCTCGAAGTGCGGTATGCCGTGTACAAACAGCGTGCGCAAAAACATGCCCGTGAGCCAGCTCGGGCGCAACGCGCAGTCCCACGCAAGCCGCAGCGTGGGCCGCAGCGGCCGGCTGAAGCCGCTGCGCACGTTGTTTTCGCGATTCGCCGCCACCGGCACATCGACGGTGAGGACAAGCGTATCGAACCCGGCGCGCGCGACGCGGCCGACCAGCTGCGTAATCGCTTCGGTCTCGCCGGGCAGGTAGGCCTGGAACCACGCGGTGCGGCCCGCCGCGCGGACGTCCTCGAGCCGCGTCAGCGACGCGCCGCTCATGATCATCGGAATGTTGGCTCGCGCCGCGGTGCGCGCAAGCACGATATCGCCCTGATACGCAGCCATCGAGCTCCCGCCCATCGGAGCAAAGCCAAACGGCGCATCGTAAGTGCGGCCGAAGAGCGTCGTCTTCGTGGTGCGCGCGCTGACGTCCACCAGCACGCGCGGAACGAACGCGAGCTCATCGAATGCGGCGCGATTGCCGCGCAGCGAGACATTGGTTTCGGCGCCGCCCGAGACATAGCCGAACATCGGCCGTGGCAGGTAGCGGCGCGCCGGTTCCTCGAAATCTTCGAGCGCGAGCATGTGGCGCAGAATCCGCGGCGGAGCCTTATCCTGCCGCGCCGCCGTTGTGCTTGCTGCTAGTTCGCTCACCTCCGGCGCAACGTCGCCCGCCGCCGCGAGAGGATCACTCAATTCTTGTTTGATGGTGGACATGGGGTGTCTCGAATCGTCTGCGGTTCAAAGTATTAAACGGGTCATTATAAACATCCCTTTCAGTACCGCGCTGCGAAATACCCGCCAAAACGGACGTGCTCAGACGCTGGCGAGGACCTTGCCCCAGCGCGCGTCGGGACGCGCATGCATACGCTTGCCCGCTGCATGAAGCGCGGCGCGCGTCGTCGAGAGAATATTGAGCAATACCGGCCGGCCGTACTCGGCTTCGAGCAGAGGCACCGCATGGATCGCATACCACAGACCGCCCGGCATCAGCAGCGCCTGAGCATCCGGCGTCTCGCGCAGGACCTGCCTACCGAGCTCGAGTGCGAGTTGATGATCGTCAGCCGCGCTCGATCCTTTATTCTCGCCGAACGACATCCCGCGCGAGCGGCACGCGATGACTTCGATGCCCGCTTCGGCGAGGTAGCGCGTGAGCGCGGTGTTCGTGGGCTCTTGCCACCGCGTCGCCAGCGCAATCCGGGTCGCGCCCAGGTGCTTGAGCGTTGCGATGTGCGCTTCGAGATCGGTGTCGCACGGCAGTCCGCTGCGGGATTGCGCCTCGGCAAGAATCTCGCGCATTTTGGTCCGACCGAGCATCGATGCCACTGGAACGCCGCTTAGCGCGATTCGATCGACCTTTTTTTTCGCGAGCAGGTCGACGCGCTCCCAGAAGGTTGGCAGCTCGTGCTCGACGGCCGCAAGGCTGTGCCCCGCGAGGTTCAGGCCTGTCGTCACCAGCATCATGCCTTCGGGAGCGACGCGGTAGAACTGGTACGCATCCATGTCGGTATAGCGGTGAGGAATGATGTAACCGAGCTGGTACCACGGACTGATAATGCTCATTTACGGGACTTTCTGAATTTAAATTGGATCGTGAATGGACTCATTTTTTTAGTCTTCTTTTGATGACATCATGTTATCCGACGCAGACGCCTGGACGCAATGCGACAATGACCTGGCTGAATGCAGCGTCGTGCATCCCGGTTCAAATCGGAGGCCGATGTTTTGGATCGCATAGACAGATAATGCCGATCGATTGACTGTCCGGCCGTGAATCCTTCAAACTGCCTGCGCGACTGTCAGGACGCCAACATGCTGCCACTCAGGCTTGGCCTAACAATATTTCTGTTTGCGATGATAATTCCAGGCGCGCTTGCGGCCGATCGCCAGATCTATCCGCAGAAGGTCATCCGTATTGTCACCACCGAAACCGGCGGTGGCAGCGATTTCAATGCGCGCATGATCGCGCAGGGGCTGACAGTCAGTTTGGGCCAACCGGTGATCGTCGATAACCGTCCCGGCACGCTCTCGACAGAAGCCGTTGCGAGGGCAGTGCCTGACGGCTATACACTGCTTTTTAACGGAAGCACGGTATGGCTGCTGCCGTTCCTGCGCGACAACGTGCCGTATGATCCAGTCAAAGATCTGTCGCCGGTCACGCTCGCCACGCGCGCGCCCAGCATTCTTGTCGTGCATCCGTCATTGCCGGTGAAAACTGTCAAGGAATTAATCGCGCTGGCAAAAGCGCGACCCGGCGAGATCAACTACGCGGCGGGTGTGATAGGCGCGCCACCGCATATTGCGGGCGAGCTGTTCAAGGCGCGTGCGGGGGTCAATATCGTGCAGGTCAATTACAAAGGGATAGGCCTCGCATTCAACGATGTGATCGGCGGGCAGGTGCAGCTCATGTTTCCGACCGCGGGATCGGTGATGCCGCATATCAGGTCGGGCAGGCTGCGCGCGCTCGCGGTCACCACGCTCGAACCTTCTGCGCTTGTTCCGGGTTTGCCGACGGTCGCGGCATCCGTGCCGGGGTACGAATCGACCGCTCCGCTCGCGGTATTTGCGCCTGCCAAAACGCCTGCGGCGCTCATCAATCGATTGAATCAGGAAATCGTGCGCGTGCTTAACTCGACCGAAGTGAAAGGGAAATTTCTCAACGTGGGAATTGAGCCGGTCGGCAGTTCCCCGGAAGAGCTTGCTGTCCGGATAAAATCCGACATGATCATTTTGGGCAAGCTGATCAAGGATGCCGGTATACGCGGCGACTAGCCGCTTGAGGTAATATTCTCTGAGGCGCGTCTTTTCTGTCATTCCCGCGCAGGCGGGAAACCAGGAGTGTTTTATTTTCTTGTGAGGATGTATCTGGACTCCCGCCTTCGCGGGAGCGACGAACTCTTTGCATCAACCTGCCAGCTAATCGCGATCCGTGTGGACCTTGCGACCTGCAGCCGTGCAAAATGCCGAGATCATTAAGCGGAATAAATAGCCGGTTTATTTTACGCGAGGCGCTCATGCGATCCCTGAACAAAATCTCGCTCTATCTGCTCGTCCCGGTATGGGTGTTCCTGGCTGCGTGTTCATCGCCGGTCGAAAGGCAGGCCGCCGCGACGACGAGCGTGACGGTATTCGAAGGCGCGCGACTCATCATCGGCGACGGCGGCGCGCTCATTGAGAACTCCGCATTCATCGTCGAGAACAACCAGTTCACCCGCGTCGGCAGACGCGGCGAGGTGCAGGCGCCTGCAGGAGCGCGGCGCGTCGATCTGAGCGGCAAGACCGTCATGCCGACGCTGTCCGATCTTCATGGCCACTTCGGATTCCAGAACGTGGCCGCAGGAACCATGTCGAAACAAAGCTTCACGCGCGAGAATCTCATCGCTCATCTCGAGCGACTCGCGTACGTCGGCGTCGGCGCAGTCGTCGGCGTCGGCGACCTGGTCGACCGCGCAGAACCGAACGGCGGAAGAACGGGATGGGGCGACGTTCCGCTGCGGGTGCGCGACGAGATCATCCCGAATGCCGCGCTGTTTCGTACCGCGGGTCCGGGAATGGCGTGGCCGGGATCCGGCGCGCAAGGCCACGCCTCGAGAGTCGACGTGTCTTATCCGGTGACGATGGTCGCGGAGGCCCGAACGGCGGTTCAGGACTATATCCGCATCAAACCCGAATTCATCAAAATCTGGGTCGACAGCCGCGGCGGACGCAAGCCGACGCTGACGCCTCCACTGTATCGGGCGATTATTGACGAGGCGCACAAATACAATGTCCCTGTCGCCGTTCATAACGTCACTTTGGCGGATGCCAAGGAGCTGATGCGTGCGGGCATCGACGGATGGCTGCACGTACCGGTACGCGCCGGCGAGGTAGCCGACGATGAACTGATTGCAATCGTCAAGTCGCGGGTCGCGCGGAACGAGCGGCCGAATATGTGGATGACGCCGGCGCTGACGACGTCGTGGATGAATACTCACGGCGGTCAACACCCGGCATGGCTCG
>DASYSI010000474.1:0-7761 GCA_036003485.1 Burkholderiales bacterium
GTGGCGCGCATGATGGCGCAGAAGCTGACTGAACAGATCGGTGGCCCGTTCCTGATCGAAAACAGGCCCGGTGCCGCAGGTGTGCTCGGCGCCGAAATCGTGGCACGCGCGGCACCTGATGGCTATACGTTGCTCGCATCAGCGACGGAATTTGCCATCAATCCCATTGTTCGTCCAAAACTTCCTTACGATTCGTTCAAGGATTTCATTCACATTTCGCAACTCGCTTCAGTGCAGTTCATCTTGGCTGCGCACCCTTCAGTGCCCGCGCGAAATGTGAAGGAAGTCATCGCGCTGGCCAAAGCTCGGCCGGGCACGCTTACCTATGGCTCGTCGGGCACAGGCGGCGGACCTCATCTTGCGGGCGAGCTGTTTCAGTCGATGGCCGGTATCCGGTGGGTTCATGTGCCGTTCAAGGGCACCGGGCCTATGTCACTCGCAGTCATGAGCGGTGAGATCGATTTTATTTTCGCCGCCACCATTGGACTATTGCCGCAGGTACGTGCGGGCAAGATGCGCGCGATTGCAGTGACTGGGCAGAAGCGCTTCGCGCAACTGCCGGAAGTGCCGACCGTCGCCGAGTCAGGCATTCCCGGATACAGCGCGATCGGCTGGTACGGCTTTTATGCACCGGCAGGCACTTCGCCGGAAATTGTACGCCGCCTTTACGCCGAGGCGACACGCGCGCTTGGCGATCCGGAGGTAAAGGAAAAACTGGGGCGCAGCGGCAACGAATATGTCATGAGTTCGCCCGACGAATTCGTCGCCTTCCTGCGGGCGGAGACCGCCAAGTGGACGAAGATAGTCAAAGAGGCGAACGTGCGCATGGACTGAAACCGATTGCCAGCCGCATAACGGGCACGGACGCGAGCGCCCGGATTACAGTTTAATTCCCAACAGCTTCGCGGCGGTCTCTCCCAGCATCGCCCTGCGCTCGTCGTCGCTGAAACCCGGCGCGTTAAGAATATGGTCGATCGACTCGCTCTGCCACGGAATCGGATGATCGGTACCGACGACGATCTGGCTTGAGCCGACTTCGGCCGCCAGGTGCCGCAGCGCTTCGGATGTAAAGATAAGCGAATCGAAATACATTTGTCTCAGATATTCGGTCGGTTTCTTCTTCAGCCCCACTTTAGGATTGCATTCTTCCGGAGCAACGCGGCACGCATTATCCGATCGCGGCGCGTAGGAAGGCAGGTAACCGCCGCCGTGGGCCGCGCAGATCTTGAGTCCAGGGAACCGGTCGAGCGTTCCTTCGAAAATCAGATGCGAGAGTGCGATCGTGGTATCGAGCGGATTGCCGATCGTGTTTGCGAGCCAGCCGTTGCCTTTAAATCTTTTCGTGAGCTCCGGCGTGCTCTGAGGATGAATGAAGATCAAGACGCCAAGCTCCTCTGCCTTTGCCCAGAACGGATGGAACTTCGGGTCGGAAAATTCTGCTCCGGCGACACTCGCGCCCACCGCCGCTCCGCGCAACCCCAGTTTCTTGACGCCTTCTACGAGCTGCTGGACCGCGAGATCAGGATACTGAAGCGCGACCGACGCGAAAGCGACGAAGCGGTCCGGATGCGCGGCGCACAGCTCGGCAAGCTTCTCGTTTTGAATCTTAACGACCTGGGCCGCGAGGTCGCGCTCGGCCTGGTACCAGAACGGGTTGATGCTGAGCGCCTCGACGTCGATTCCCTGCTCGTCCATTGCGCGCAGGCGATTCTGCCCCACCTCGCCGAGCCCCGGCCCGCGCTGGTCTTCGAGCCTGCGCCCCATCAGCGTCAACGCTTCCACTATCACACAATGCGCGTGCACATCGATGGTCTTAACGCGGCGCCCGCTCACCACGACCTGCCGGCGCCGCCCACCGGGGTGCGGCTTGTCTTGCGCGGAATTCACTGCGCTGCAACCTGTAAACACGACACCGGCGTCTGCGCCAGCTGCATCATCGGTCGATTCTCTGCGAATGTGCATCTTATCTTCCTTTTTTTTGGTTAGTTGTGGTGACGAATATTACGGCGGCATGCGATATTTTTATTTAATCGCAGACAGCGCGATTATGGCATACCGTAAGAAAAGAGTTTTATTTCGGATCGCTTCTGATCATCGGACTGTAATCGATTTGATCCGCGCTGACGTTCTGTAATTTTTTGAGCACGAGCGGTACGTCGCGCGTCCTCATGTCCTTGACTTCGTAGCGCACCGTACTTCGGGTGTGGACCGAAAGATGAACGTTGCCCAGATAAGTGATCTGACCGCGGCGCACCGTAAACGAAATCTTTACGGGATCGCCGGTTTTGTCAGATGTCATTTCGATCGGCCCGAAAAAATCGACTCCCGAAGACAAAGAGACGCTCCACTTGTCGGCTGCATAATCACCTTCCGGCAGATCAAGAACCGCCACTTCGCCGAGAATGCCGCCCTGATCGACGGCAATTCTGTCGGTGTCGCGGTTACCGCGGACATAGGACAAGACGTATTCCACGGCATAGGGTCGCCCCACGCGCGAAAACGCGAATTTTGCGGATCGAATGCCCACGGCAGAACTTGGATGGGTAAAAGAAATAAGAACCCGGCCCGAATTCTGCGGAGAGGGTGAAGCCAATGGATCGACCGTTGAAAGATTCGCGCATCCGGATATGAATACGCTGAATGCACAACTCAGAAAGTATCGCAGCACGACCCGGCTGCGCGAGAGCATTGCTGAAAAGTAACGAGGCATCGAAACGCTCGGAGAATTGAGAAATGACCGGCGTCAGCTTCCGCTTTGACAGCATTGCAGTCAAGGGAGCCGAGTATCGTGTGAGCGTTTCCGCGCTGGCGGGACTTCAATTTCTGATCCGGAATTTATCCGGACCACAACCCTGCTGCGGCAATAAAAAAGGCAGGGTCGCCCCTGCCTTTTTTACCAGAGCACGAAAGCTTACGCTTTGGCGTGGGTTTTCCTGACGGTGTGCTTCGAAACCTTTTCGGTTTTCTTAGCGTGCTTTTTCACCTTCGGTGCAGTCTTGACTTCCGCCTTGACCTGATTGCCCGTGGTAGCGCGTTCGGTGGCCAGCCTGTCTGCCCTGGCACGCATCTCAATCCTCTGCTCCTTGGTCAGTTGCTCTTTTTTGGGCGAGTCTGCCGCAAAACCGGTTACACAACTCAAAGCGAAGATTGATGCGACGATAGTAGCAAGCAACTTATTCATGGTAACTCCTCAATCGTTGGTTATTAAATTTATGGCCCAGTGGGGTCATGGTTCCCATAACGGTGAGGTGCGGTCGCGGTTGACCGGGACGCTGAACTAAAAAATCAACGCAACGGGAACGAAAATAGCAACCCGCTGTCGGGCGGTGCGTAATTCAGGCGCTAGCGTGCAGGCCAGCCTGGAAGCGCCTTGCAACGCGCCAGCCAGGCAACGATTCCGGGATACGGCTCGAGCGCAATCTGAGCTTCGGGCGCGGTTTCTACGTACGGAAAACACGCAATGTCGGCGATCGTCGGATGCCCAAGCGCGAGCCACGCGTGGTACTTCAATCGCCGTTCCATCGCAGTGAGCGCGACGCGGCCGGTCGCCTGACACTGCTGCAGGCTACCCGCGGTCCAGCGGTCCTGCCTGACGCCGCGGCGCGCGTATTGGAGACCGAACTGTATTTCTCCGCCCGCCAGCGCGACCCACTGCATCACTTGCGCCATCGCCAGCGGCGCGCCGGGGAGCCATTGTTCGCCGCCGTGTTTGCGCGCCACGTAAACCAGGCACGCCGCCGAATCCCAGATGACGACACCGGCGTCTTCGAGCACCGGCACTTCACCACGTGAATTGAGCTCGAGAAACGATGGCTGCTTGTGCTCCTGCTTGAGGTCGTCAATGACAATATTTTCATGCGGCACGCCAAGCAGCGAGAGCAGAATCCGCACCTTGTACGAGTTTCCCGAAACTGCCATGGTGTAAAGCTTCATTATCTGCCGCCGCGTCGTGACCAGATCACCGGGTGTATCGCGCAGTCGGTGCCGCCCAGCCCTGCGCGCGATGCCTGCTCGTAACATTCGAGCGCGCGTTCGACCACCGGCAGCGTGCAGCCGAGCGCCTGCGCTTCCTCGATCATGGTGCGCAAATCCTTGCGCAGCGAGTCGAGATCGAAATTCTGCGAAGGCATGTGTTTGCCGCCCAGCGCGGCAGCAATATCGGCGCCGCGGTGTTCGAGCACTTTGGGCGCACCCGAAGTGTCCGAAAAGATAGCGATGAGCCGCGCCGGGTCGAGGTTGAGCGGCGCGCACAGCGCCAGCGCCTCGCCGAGCGCCTGCCAGTACACTTCAGTGGGAAGATTGACGGCGAGCTTCATCGCGGCGCCGGCGCCGGCTGCACCGACATGCTCGACGCGGCGGCACAATTGATCGAGGAGCGGCCGGGCGCGCGCCACGTTCGCAGCTTCACCGCCGGCGAAGCCGAACAGCGTGCCGTGCGTCGCGGGACCAACCGATCCGCCGACCGGGCAGTCGATCAGCGCCGCACCCAGTTCGCGGACTTGCGCGGCAAGCGCCTGTACGGTGATCGGCCGCACCGTGCTCATCTCGATAAAAAGCTTGCCCGCGATATCGCCTGACAGCAGTCCGTCGGTGCCGCGATAAACAGCGTCGATCGCGGCGGCATCGGTCAGCAGGGTAATGACGATTTCGGATGCGCTCGCGAGCTCGCGCGGAGTCGCTGCGACTTTCGCGCCCGCTGCCGCGAGCGCCGCGGTTTTTTTGAGAGTCCGGTTCCATACCGCCACCTCGTGGCCGAGGCGCAGCACGCGGCCCGCAATAGCCGCGCCCATTCTGCCGGTACCGGCAATTCCTATCTTCATGCGCGGGATCCTGAGCGCAACTATTGCGCCTCGATATTGGCGATGCGCATATATTCGCGGACATTCTTCAGTTCAGCTTCGAGAAATCGCCGGAACTCATCCGGTGTATTGGCGAGCGGAACATAACCACCGTTCTCGAAGTGCTCGCGCACGCCGGGGATCCGCATCGCCATGGCAACTTCGGTTTGCAGCCGCGCGATGATGGTCTTCGGTGTGGCTGCCGGCGCAAACATGCCGTGCCACGCTGCTTCGTACACAAAACCGGGCAGGGTTTCTGCGGTCGTCGGCACATCGGGCATCCCGGGCCAGCGCTTTGCCGATGTGATCGCGAGCACGCGCAGGCGGCCGGACTTGATGTGCTGGATCACGGTCGTGGGCGCGCCGAACGCAACCTGCACTTCGTTGCCGAGCAGTGCCGTGATCATCGGCGCGAAGCCTTTGTAAGGCACGTGCATGAGCTGAGTGCCGGCGCGCGCATTGATGAGCTCGCCGAGCAGATGCTGGCTGTTGCCGATGCCGCCGGATCCAAACCGCATCCCCTTTGTGCCTTTGCTCAAATCGATCAGATCTTTCATCGAGCGCGCAGGAACCTGCGCGTTGACGAGAATCAGGTAGCCCGGCAGATTGGCGACGTTGGTAATGGGCGCGAAGTCGCGCAGAATATCGAACGGCGGTTTTGCCTGGACGAGCTGATTGTTGATGAATGAATTGGACGTATAAAGTACGGTATAGCCATCGGGTGCAGCCTTCGCCACCATTTCTCCGGCGATAATGCCGTTGGCGCCGCCGCGGTTGTCGATGACGATGTTCTGCCCGAACATGCGCGCGAGTTGCTCGCCCAACGCGCGCGCGTTCGAATCCATGCTGCCGCCGGCCGGTTGTGGGACCACCGTTCGGATGGGGCGCACCGGGTAGGACTGACCCCATACCGGGCCCAGCACGACGCTCGCGAGCACGGTCATAACAAACGCGAGCGACAAACGCGGCACAACATCTCCTTGAGGTTTATTCAGCGCGATCGAGCAACCGTGCCGTTAGCGCGGGGCGTGCGGAGCCGCGCTTACCAGCCGCGGGGCTCCGCGCGAAGAGCCGCCAGCGCGCCCAGCTCAGCGGCAAGCGTTTTGTAGCCGCCCGCGCCCAGCGGCTGCAACGGCGGACGCGGCTCACCGCAAGCGCGCCCCATTGCGCGCATAGCGCCTTTGAGTCCTCCGGCGCCAGCGCGCTTTACAATCTGGCGCAGCGCCGCCAAGTCTTCCTGCGCTTTACGTGCGTCTTGGTACTTCTCCGTGCGGCAAATATCATAAAGCTCGCGTACCAGTTGTGGCGCCACACCGCACAGCGATGAAAACAGGCTGGTGGCTCCGACTGCGCCGGCAGAAACCATATACTCGGTCCCCGACAGCAGCTGAAAATCCGGGCGCACGCGCCACGCGCTGGACACAATGTTGATCATAAACTGCCAGTCGAGACTCGAGTCCACCACGCCCGCGAAATTGCCGAGCCGCTCGATCAGCTTGAGCACCGTATCGGTGCCGAGTTTCGTTCCGCCCATTTCATCGGGCGCGTAGTGAACGAAGTAAGGAATGCTGACTGCCGCGCCGATCTGCACGAAGTGTTCGAGCACCATCGCGGGCGGAGGCGTCCAGTAATAAGGTGTCGTCGCGACTATCGCGGCCGCGCCCGCTTGCTCAGCATGACGCGCGCGCGCTGCGGCAATAGCGGTGCCCGAATCGCTGACGTGAGCTATGACGGGCACGCGTCCTTTGACTTGGTTGACCGTAAGCTCGAGCAACGTGCGCTGTTCCGCGTCGGAAAGACTCACCGACTCGCCGGCGTGCATCGGAAGCGCAAGCGCCTCTGCGCCATTGCGCAGGTGGAATTCAACCACTTTCTCGAACAGGCCGAAATCGATCTTCAGCTCAGGCGTGAAAGGCGTGATGGGCGTATGCGCTAGACCTGGGACAAACGTCGACATCTGAAATAACCTCGTCGTTTCCGCATTACCAGCCGTGAGGCTCGGTCTGCGCAATGCCGAGCTCCTCGAGCTGTGCACCGATGTATGCCTGGCGCTCCCTAGTCGCGGTCGGCAGCGGCGGCCGCGTGGGGCCGACCGGCCGCCCCATCACGACCATTCCGCCTTTGAGCGATGACGGGTACTGGTCGCGGAACAGATCCCATAGCCGCGCCAGCTTGAACTGAAGTTCGCGTGCACGCGAGCTCTCCCCGGCGACGCAGGCATCGTAGAGCTGTATGCAAAGATTGGGACAGATAGCCCCCGCCGAGGAATACGATCCTGCCCCGCCGAGTGGCACGCAAGGCGCAAGAAACTCCACTCCCGCGATCATTGCAAAGTCCGGCCGCAGCGCAAGTGCGACGCGGGAAATCTCGAGAAACTTCTCGCTGTTGAAGCTCGCCTCTTTCATCCCGATGAAGTTGGGCAGCCGCTCGATCAGGCGCCGCGTGAGTTCCCCGGTGAATTCGAGACCGGACAGGTAACTGGGGGAGTTGTATGCGATAAGCGGCAAATCGATTGAGGTTCCGAGCCGGACGAAATAATCGTAGATGCCCTCGATGCTCGGATTCCAGAAATACGGAGTAATCGCAATAATGGCGTCCGCTCCGGTTTCCTGGGCGTGCCGCGCGAGCTCCATCGAATCTTCGACCGCCAGCGCACTGACGTGGATCGACACCGGGATTCGCCCCGCAACGACCTTCACCGCCACTTCGGCGAAAGCTTTTCGTTCCGCAATGGTGAGGTTGAGCGACTCACCCTTGTGATGCGGCCAGGAAATGGCGGTGGCGCCTGTGCGGACGTGAAAATCCAGGAGTTTCTCGAATGTCGCGAGGTCGGGACTGAAATCTTCCTTAAGCGGCGTGACCGGGCTTTGCATTACGCCTTTGAGAACGAGCGGCATTTTTAATTTCCGTTGGAGTCAAGTCG
>DASYSI010000475.1:0-7893 GCA_036003485.1 Burkholderiales bacterium
AGGTGACTTCGCCCATGAGCTCGATTTCCCCCAGCCCGGGCACGCCCTCCAAGAGTCCGCCCGGCGAAGGCGTGCGATAGAAATGCCAGCCGTCAACTTGCTCTCCTTCAGCCGCCGCCGGCCCCTGTTTCGGGCTGGTGAGATGAAACGTCTCCCAGCCCAGCGCTCGCTGCTCCTTGAGGATTGCCAACGTGCGGAAGGAATAGCCGCTGTGCAGAGGGATCGAGTGATCGAGAATATGCAGAATGCGCATAACTCAAGCCGTGGCTTGGACTTGGGGCGTTGCTGACTCACCGATCACATTGCGCAGGAACGATTCGAACATCATGAGCGTCCACAGCGGCGCGCTGTAGTCGCGTACGCCCGACTGGTGGTCGTCCACCAACTGGCGCAAATAGGATTCATTGAACCACCCGGTGTCGGCGAGCACCGGCCCGAGCACCGCATCCCGCATTGACTGTCGCAGCGGCCCACGGAACCACTTGGTGAGGGGCACCGCAAAGCCCATTTTTCTGCGATACAGAATCTCGTGCGGCAGATAGGGCTCAAGAGACTTCTTCAACAGATACTTGCCCTCCCCATTGCGCAGCTTGAATTCGGGAGGAAGACTCGACAGCCATTCGACCAGCGGGTGATCCATCAGCGGCTCGCGCACTTCCAGCGCATGCGCCATGCTGGCCCGGTCCACTTTAGTGTTGATGTCTCCAACCAGGTAGGTCTTGAGATCCAGGTACTGGATGAGCGACAACGGATGATCCGACGGCGCGCGCGCGGCGTGCCGTTTGAGCACCTCGACTGCAGCATATCCCTGCAATTCGCTGCGGAAGCGCGCGCTAAACAGTTTGCTGCGCATACTGTCGTGCAAAATGGAAACTCCGTGAAAATAAGCCTCCACTGAGTTGCGCGCGAGCGCCTCGAAAGTCGACTTGGCGCGGAACACCTGCGGCGCCCAGTCGGCCTTGGGATAGATCTGGCCGAGCAAACCGAACACGGGCCTGCGCAATTGCAGCGGCAGCAGCGAGCGCAGGCGCTCTTCGTTGATGTGCCAGCGATAGCGGCGGTAGCCGCCGAAGTTCTCGTCGCCGCCATCTCCCGAGAGCGCGACCGTCACCGTCTTTCTTGCCAGCTCGCACACGCGATAAGTGGGAATCGCCGAGCTGTCGGCGTAGGGTTCGTCATAGACCATCGCTAATCGATCAACGAGGCTGACATCGTCTGGGTCCACTCGCTCGACGTGATGCTGCGTGCGGTACTGCTCCGCCACTGTCTGCGCGTAAGCTGCCTCGTTAAACGCCGCGTCGCCAAAAGCAATCGAGCAGGTGACCACCGGCTCGGCCGAAAGGCCTGCCATCATCGCCACCACAGCGCTCGAGTCGACACCGCCGGAAAGAAAAGCGCCCAGCGGGACTTCCGAAATGAGGCGAATTTTCACGGATTCGCGCAGCCGACGAATCAGTTCTTCGCTCGCTTCCGCCTCGGTCAGCGGCGCTGATAGCTTGAACGGGACATCCCAGTATTCAACCGGTGGCGCGGCCGGTTGTCCCCGCTTCAAAGTCAACATGCAACCCGGCGCGAGTTTGAATACGCCTTTGAATATCGTGCGCGGCTCGGGCACGTAGCCATACGCAAAATAATCTTCGACCGCCAGCGGATCGATCTCTCGCCGCAGCTTAGGATGCACCAGCAGTGCCTTCAACTCGGAGCCGAAAATCCATTGGCCGCCGGGAAGCTTGGCATAGTAAAGCGGTTTAACACCAAGACGGTCGCGCGCAAGGAACAGCGTTTCGCGGTTGCGGTCCCACAGCGCGAATGCGAACATGCCGCGAAAGCGCTGCACGCACTCGTCCCCCCACGCTTCCCATGCGTGCACAATGACTTCGGTATCGCTGCGGGTGCGGAAGATATGACCGAGTGCCTGCAGTTCGGGTACTAGCTCCTGAAAATTGTAAATCTCGCCGTTAAACACAACTACGACACTGTTGTCCTCGTTGTAAAGCGGCTGTTGGCCGGTTGACAGATCGATGATGGATAAGCGCCGGTGACCAAGTCCGACGCCGGGTTCCAAGTGCAATCCGCCTTCGTCGGGACCGCGATGGAACAGCGACTGATTCATACGCTCGAGCAGCGCGCGCGGAATTTCGCTTTTTCCGTTGGCATCGAAAAGACCGGTGATCCCACACACGATAGGTAGTCCTTGCAGCTATGGTTGGACAGCGGCGAACGGGGTCAGCGTCCGATCCCGAAATACTCGAAATTGAGCCGGCGCAGCTCCGCGGGATCGTACAGGTTGCGCCCATCGAAAATGATCGGCCGTTTCATGCGTTTTTTGACCACTCCAAAATCCGGATAGCGAAACGGTTTCCACTCGGTTACCAATACCAGCGCCGCCACGTCGTCGAGCGCATCGTATTGGTGTGCCGCCAGTGTCACTTGTCCGCTTTCGAACCACTGCGCAGGCAGTGCCAGCCGCGCCGCCTCCATCGCCACCGGGTCGTATGCTTTTACTGCGGCGCCGGCCGCGATCAGTTGCTGCAGCAGCACGACTGATGGCGCCTCACGCATATCGTCGGTGCCGGGTTTGAACGCGAGTCCCCACACCCCAAACGTGAGCCCCGTGAGATCGGCGCCAAATCGTGCCGTTATCTTCTCGAACAGGCGTCGTTTTTGTGCCTCGTTGCGCGCCTCGACCGCGGTCAGAATCATCGGCTCGATGCCGTAACCGCGCGCCGTGTGTTCCAGGGCCCTCACGTCCTTGGGAAAACACGAGCCGCCATAACCGCAACCGGGGTAGATGAATGAATAACCAATACGGCTGTCCGAGCCGATGCCTTTGCGCACGTTTTCCACGTCGACGCCCGCGCGCTCGCACAAATTCGCGATTTCGTTCATGAACGAGATGCGGGTCGCCAGCATCGAGTTGGCCGCGTACTTCGTCATCTCCGCGTCGCGCACGCCCATGATCAGCATGCGTTCGTGGTTACGCGTAAACGGCGCGTAAAGTCCGCGCATCAGCTCGGCAGCCCGGGCGCTATCGGTGCCGATCACCACGCGATCAGGGCGCATGAAGTCATTGACCGCATCACCCTCTTTGAGAAACTCCGGATTGCTTACGACGTCGCAATCGACTTCGGCGCCGCGCCGCTTGAGCTCGGCACTGATTGCCGCTTTGACTTCATCGGCGGTACCGACCGGAACCGTGGACTTGTCGACGACCGTGCAGTGTCCCGAAATCAGCCGGCCCAGTTCGCGCGCGACGCCCAGCACGTGGCGCAGATCGGCCGAGCCGTCCTCGTTCGGTGGCGTGCCGACCGCGATGAAATATAGGCGCGAGAGGGCGACCGCTTCGGCGAGCGACGTAGTAAAGCGCAGCCGGCCTTCGCGGAAATTGCTTGCGACAATGTCGTCTAGCCCCGGCTCATGGATCGGCAACTCGCCGTTCATCAGGCGCTTCACCTTGGCGGCATCGTTATCGACGCAGATGACGGTGTTGCCCATTTCGGCGAAGCACGCACCGGTCACGAGGCCGACATAGCCGGTTCCGATTATGCTTACGTTCATCTAGATTCCTATGGTTCCTGTTTGCGCGCTCTGCGCGGACGGCGCAGAGTCGACGCCGTAATAATCCCTGTACCATGCCACGAATCTCGCAATGCCTTCTTCGACCGGCGTGCGCGGCTTGAAACCGACCGCCTTGCCGAGCTCGGTGACGTCGGCGAAAGTAGCCTGTACGTCTCCCGGCTGCATCGGCAGCATCTCAAGCTGCGCTTTACGGCCGAGACATTGTTCCAGCACTTTGATGAAATGCATCAGATTCACTGGCTGGTTGTTGCCGATGTTGTAGACACGATAAGGGGCGAAACTCGTGGCGGGGTCGGGCGCATCGGCGTTCCAGTGCGGATCGGGGGCCGCCGGCGAGTCGATGACCCGAACCACGCCGTCGATGATATCGTCGACATAGGTAAAATCACGCACCATCTGACCGCCGTTGAACACTGGGATCGGGCTGCCCCGCAAGATGCGCGCGGTGAATTTGAACAGAGCCATGTCTGGACGTCCCCACGGTCCGTAGACGGTAAAAAACCTGAGTCCGGTGCAGGGGACGTTGAACAGGTGGGCGTAGCTGTGCGCCATCAGCTCGTTGGCCTTCTTGGTGACCGCATAGAGCGAGATCGGATGATCGACATTGTGGTGCTCCGAGAACGGCAGCCGGGTGTTGGCGCCGTATACCGAGCTCGATGACGCGAATACCAGATGCCCGACGCGCGATTGCCGTGCTCCTTCCAGCACGTTGCCGAAGCCCACCAGATTAGAGTCGATGTACGCGTACGGATTGGTGAGCGAATAGCGCACCCCTGCCTGCGCGGCGAGATGGACAACCACATCGAAATGACCGGTTGAAAACAGATGCGCCATGGCATCGCGGTCGGCGACGTCCATTTTATCGAACGTGAATTTCGAGTGGCAGCGCAAGCGGGCCAACCGGGCTTGCTTGAGGGTGACATCATAATAATCGTTGACGTTGTCTATGCCGATGACAGTATCGCCACGCTCGAGCAGACGCATTGCAAGCGTTGAACCGATAAATCCGGCCGCGCCGGTAACCAGGATGTCCATCGGGTTTCCAGTCAAAAACCTAAGAGGTGCTGTTCGCGAGAAGGCTGTCGTAGACCGTCATATACGAATTGACCATAGTTTCCATGCTGAACCTGCGCTCGATTACGCGCCGTGCTTCTGCCCCATGACGTTCGCACAGCTCCGCGCTGTCGGCGTACGCGCGGACTGCGTGCGCCATGCTTTCCGCATCGGACTGCGGTACCAGCGATCCAGTTACACCCGATTGAATCAATTCCGTGTTGCCTCCTACGGCTGTCGCGACAACCGGCAGGCCGGTCGCCATCGCCTCGAGTATCGTATTGGAAATGCCTTCCGCGAGCGACGGCAGCACAAACAAGTTAAAGCCGCGCATTATCTGTTCAACGTCGTTGCGCTCGCCGGGCAGCCAGGCGTACTGCGCGATGCCGGCGTCGGCCAGCAACGTTTGCACCCGCCCGCGTAATGGACCATCTCCAATCATCACCAGCCGCAGCCGTTGCTCCGCTTGCGGCAGTCGCTGCATGAGCAGTACGAACGCACGCGCGAGCGTCAACTGATCCTTGACTTCCTGCATTCGCCCCACGGTGCCGATCACGAAATGTCCGGGATCGCAAAAACCGGGGTGCGGGATATTACGAAGCTGCTTTGCTGCAGGGAAAAACTTAAGAAAATCGACTCCATTGTAAATCTGCGTCACCCGCGTGGGCGCAACTGCGATCTTCTGTTGCAGATAGCCTTCCAAGTCGCGCGAAACGGTGATGTAATGGTCAACAAACGGCTTGAGCAGTTTCCTCCAGATCTGATATTTACGATTGCGGCCATCGACGTCGTTCACGTCGCGGCCATGCTCTCCGTGTATAAGCAGCGGTACTCCCGCAAGCGCTGCCGGCACAGCCGCCTCGAGCGCGGCGAGATTGCGCGTATGGACGATATCAGGGCGCAGCTGCCTGAAAAGCCGCCAGAGCTTCCAATGCAGCACAAGACTATTGCCTGCGGGCTTGTGCAGAGCGAACACCGGTATATCACTGCGCTGTAGCCGCTTGCGGAACTCAGAGTAGTCGGTGAGACAAATAATCGCGTGACGGAAGCGCTCGGCGGGAATACGGTTGATCAAGTTCACCAGCCCATTCTCCAAACCTCCGACGTCCAGGCGATAAATGACGTGAACGATCAGCGGAACGTTAGCCACTGTGTTCGCAAACGCGCGCGTTTCGGGAGCGAAGTTAAATTCAGCGCGCATTATTCAGGCTCGTGGTGATAGCGGGCAGCATAGCGTTGACAAAATCGTGCAGCCTGCTTGCCGCCGGTTCCCGCTCCGCTTCGAATTCCGTGTATACAATCACGACAGCCCCGTCGTCCCCGTGGCCGGACAACTGGGATTTCGCCTGCAGCAGTTTCGCCCAGTACGGATTCGCGGTGTATTGGCCGTCGACCCAGTACCAGCGCCAAACGAGCAGCTTTTTAGATGCGCCGCGCAGTTGCGCCTCGATCAACGACACTTTCCCGTCGTTGAACGTCTCGTTGCGGCCGATTTCACCGATGTTTCCCCATCGGTGATCAGTGCTGGGCACCAGGGTATTGATTGAAGTAATGAGCTTAGCTCCCTGCCACTGGTCACGGTAATACGCGATATAGAGCCCGACGCGCGTCAAGTCCGTGGCATACGTCTGGTTGACGCGCGAGAGCGGATTTAAAAAGTGCGGCGTCCAGTCGGTCAAGCGCTCCGCAACGGGTCGCCAGCCTCCGGTCTGCATCGGCGGTCGAAGCACCGGCTGCGGTTTGGAGTCAGCACCCGTCATGCGCGAGGCCGCCACCGGCCAAACGGCAACGATCATGGCCGCCGCGATGGTCGCTGCGGCGATTGCACCCAACGACGGCTCAGCGCGGCGAGTGATCGCTTTGGCGTTTGCTGCCGCAACCGGATAAATATCTTCGCGCCAGAACGAGCCGACCCAGAACAGAATCAGCATCACGACACCGAAGAATATCCATCCATAGATCAGGTGATCGACTCCAACTGCGTACTTCATTCCGCTCAGATGGCCGATCATGACGATCATGTAAGCGCGCAACCAGTTGGCGACGATCGGGACAATGACGGAAAAGGCGATAAAAACTGCGCGCCGCGCCAAACTCCGGTACGTGAGATAAGCGTAGAGGCAACCCAACGTCAGCGACGCGATCAGATAGCGCACTCCGCTACACGCTTCGACCACCGACCAGGTGCCGCTCGGAACCATGAAGAAATTTCCTTCGCGATACACCGGAAGACCAGTGAGTCTGAGCGCGAAAATTGTGAAGTCGGCGGTATAGTCCATCATCGGCGGTATCAAGAATTCGCCGAATGGAACCGCAAACAGCAAAAAAAATAGCGGGAACGCGAGCATCTGAACGACTTTAGTGCCCAGGATGGTCCAGACCAGCAGCGGGATCATAAGAACCATTGCGTACTGCTGTACGACGCCGGCACCCGCCAAATAGCCCAACAGCCAGCCAAATCCGACAACCGCGAGCACCGGCAGCGCGAGAAAATTGGGCCGAAGCTCCAGATCCACAAGCTCGTGGCGCCGACTCCAGATCATCCACACGCTGATCGGCACAATTAGATAGCCGTGAGCAAATGTCTCTGAGTGCTCCCAAATGGCGACTATCGATTGAGCAGTATCGCCATAGCAAGCGAGCAGCCAGAAAATTGCACCGATAGTCAGCGCGACCGCGTACGGGCCCGGCTTGGACCACCCTTGAGATGGCCTGCGCAACGCGATTTCGGGCCCCAGTACCGGTTCCATCTTCATGGCGTCTCAACTCCTTTCGCAGCTTGCAGCGAAGCGAGTACGCGTATGCGGTGGACGGGAAAGAGCAGGTAATGCACCAGAACGCCCTTAACCCAGACTCTTTACGATATGGGGGCCGAGCAGATTCGCGAGCGGGAGCGGCAAACGCTGCCAGAGCTTGATGAACAGCTGATACTTGGGATTGAGCGGATTGTGGTCGGGCACACTTTTGCCTCTGACGAGCAGGTACTCGTAGTGCAGCGGCTGCGGTTCGAAGCCCCAGTTCTTCTTGAAGTCGAACGAGCCGGTGCCGCGCTTGCTGCGGCCATAGTCGAACACGCGGATGCCGCGCTCACACGCGCGTCGCATGACCTCCCAATACATGAAATCGTTGCCGGCCACGTCGCGCGCCGCGGTGGTGCCGCCGCCGTAATACGGCAGCACAGTGTCGCGGAAATAGAAGTTCATCACCGAGGCGATCGCGGTGTCGCCGTCCATGATCGTCACGATATCGCAATCGTCGCCG
>DASYSI010000476.1:0-7418 GCA_036003485.1 Burkholderiales bacterium
CGCTATACCGATCCGATGCCCGAGGGCAAGTGGCGCCAGTTCAGCTTTGAGATGGAGTGCAAATCCGTGATCACCCGGCCCTCAGGCGGGATGAGCATCAAACCGGGTATGCACGAGATCCAGGGTTTTGCGTGGTCCGGCAACGGCACGATCAGAGCCGTCGATGTCACCACCGATGGCGGCAAGACCTGGCAGGAAGCGAGGCTCGAAGAGCCGGTTCTGAACAAATGCCTGACGCGCTTTCGCTTTCCGTGGGATTGGAAAGGCAGCCCCGCGAACATTGCGAGTCGCGCGGTGGACAGTACGGGTTACGTGCAGCCAACCGTGCAGGACCTTACCAAAGTGCGCGCCATTGTCGGCTTTGTGCAGCATCACAACGGCGTCTTCCCGTGGTCGGTCAGCGCGAGCGGCGAGGTCAAAAATGCAATCGCTTAAACTCGTTTTGGGAGCGGGCGCGACGCTCGTCGTCTTTGGCTGCGCGACACAGCAATATCAGGCGGCGCAGTCGATGCCGAGTCCCGGCGTCAAGTTCGGCAAGCCGATCAGCGAAGCCGACATTGCGCCGTGGAATATCGACGTGCGCACCTCCGATGGCAAAGGTCTGCCCGCTGGCCGCGGGTCGGTCGCCGAAGGCAAGCTGGTCTACGACGCCAAGTGCCAGTCGTGCCACGGGGCCGACGCTAAGGGCGGTCCGGTCTACGGCAGCATGGTCGGCGGCATCGGCTCGTTCACGACCAATACCCGCGTGCTGACGCCCGGCAGCATGTATCCGTATGCGCCGATTTTGTTCGACTACATTCGCCGCGCCATGCCAATGGACCGCCCGCAATCGTTGAGCGTGAACGAAATCTACGCGGTCTCGGCGTACCTGCTCAACCTCAACGGCCTCGTTCCCGCCAATGCGGTGATGGATCAAGCGTCATTGCCACAGGTGCAGATGCCGAACCGCAATGGGTTCATCGTCGATGACCGGCCGGACACCCGGGTTGTGCGTTGCATGACCAACTGCAAGTAAGTGGTCATCGCCGCGCGGCCAAATAGTGATGCATGAGATTGCAGGCCGGTTTTGATTTCCGCGGCCGCGCTAAAGCGTCAGCGGAGCAGCATTGACAGTCCGCCGGTACTCGGCGACGATTAACCAGGTCAACTTCACCCAGCTTCAGGCCTCTCAAGGAGGAATAATATGAAACAGGCGTTCAAGCTTGCTTCCTGCGCGCTGCTGCTTTGCGCTTGCGCGACCGTGGAGCGGGACGGGCCATCGGCGACCGCAGAAATACGCCCGGCGAGCGGGTCGCAAGTTCACGGTTCGGTCAAGTTTACCCAGGTCGGCACGCGCGTTCGCATCAATGGCGAGATCGCCGCGCTACCGCCCGGACAACACGGCATTCACATTCACGACAAAGGCGACTGCAGCGCACCGGACGCTGCGAGCGCCGGCGAGCATTTCAATCCCACCGGCAAAAAACACGGCGCGCCCGGCACGTCCGACCGCCACGCGGGAGACTTGGGCAACCTGAGCGCCGACGAGTATGGCAAAGCTACACTATCGTTGATGATTGACGGCATTTCTGTCGGTAAAGGCGCGGACGGGGTCATCGGCCGCGCAGTCGTCGTCCATGCCGGCGCCGATGACCTGAAAACGGATCCCGCGGGCAATTCAGGCGCGCGCGTCGCGTGCGGTGTGATCACGGGCTGATCCGCTCAATCTTGCGCGGCGCACCTTATTAGCAGAAGGAGCTCGACATGTCCCGCAACGCAGCACAATGGCGGCAGAAGCCAAAATTTCCGCCTTCGCATTTCGTTGATTCGCGCATCTATAGCGACGATGCGATATTCCGCGACGAGCAGCAGAAAATCTTCAATGCGTGCTGGATCATCGCGTGCCACGAATCGGAAATCCCCAATGCCTTCGATTACCGCACGTTTTATCATCCAGGCGGGACACCGTTGATCGTCGTGCGCGGCGAGGACATGAAAGTGCGCTGCTTTTACAACGTTTGTCCGCACCGCGGCAACACGCTCCTGTACGATCCCGTCGGCAACGCCAAGCGCATTACGTGTATTTTCCACTCGTGGTCATTCGACACCATGGGAAATTGCGTCGACATTACGCGTGAGGAACAGGGTTTTCAGAAGCGCTTTTGCAAGGCCGATGCCGGCCTGCGCGAAGTGCGTGCCGAAATCGGCTTTGGCGGTTTCGCATGGGTCAATATCGACGACAATGCGTGCACGCTCAAAGAATATATTGGTGATGCGCTCGACATGCTCGAGGAGCACATGTCGATGCCGCTCGAGGTGTTTCATTATCATAAAGCGATAGTCAACACGAATTACAAGTTGTGGCACGACACGAACAGCGAGTTCTACCACGACTACATGCATTACTTTAACCGCGTCACCGGCATGTTGCAGCCCGGCTATTTCGATCGCAAATATACCGCCTATCCAAACGGGCACGCGTCGGTCGGCTCGATGCAAATCAAGTACGATGCCTATGAAGGAAGCCAGGTCCGCGGCGTCGGCTGGCCCGGACTCGCACCCGGAGGCTGGATCCTGATCGATATTTTTCCCGCGATGACCTACAACCTGCGCACTTCGGTGCTGCGCATGGATACTTCAATTCCACTCGGACCCAACAAGCTCGTGATCGAGTTTCGCGGCTTGGGGCTCAAGAGCGACACTGCGCAGCAGCGCGCCGAGCGTATCCGCGATCACAATACCATCTGGGGGCCGTTTGGCCGCAATCTGCACGAAGACCTGCTCGGCGTGCATGGCCAGGGGCGTGCAATGCATCCCGGCAGCGAGCCGGCGTGGGTACTGCACGGGCGCGAGGAGAACATGACCATACATGACGAGGGCGGCATGCGGCATTTCTATGCCGAATGGAGCCGCCGCATGGGCCGTAATGCCTACGACCCTTATGGTGAAAAGAAAATCTCCGCTGTGGCATGAACTCACTGCGTGCGGCAGCGGCGACCAGACCGGCGCCGCATCGAAAAGGATTGACAAGAGAAAATGCAACCGGATAGAACCGCAATCGAAGAGCTCATTTACCGCTCGTGCCTGGCGCTGGATGAGAAGAATTTCAAAGCTTATCTCGATCTGTGCGATGGTGATTTCCATTACAGCATCACCGCGCACAGCCCGGAGATACGCAAGGACATGATCTGGCTCGATCACGACAAGCAGAGCATGCAAACGCTGCTTGGCAATCTGCCGCGCCACAACAGCGATCACTCGCCGTTAACGCGCCATGCGACGGTTTACACTGTTGATATCGACACCACAAAGCTACAGGCAGACGTGGTGACTGCACTGCAGGTGTTCAAGACGACTCTCGATGGCGGCGCGACGGAGCTGTTTGCGGTAGGACGCTATCTCGACAGCGTCAAGCTCGATGACAGCGGGCACCCGAAGCTGCTGAAACGCGTCGTCAGGCTCGACACGCGGCAGTTCGGTTTCGGCTATCACATTCCGTTCTAAACGGTGTCTCCCATGCGCGTTCAGCTCAATGCGCGCAACCGCGCCTATCAGTTCCAAACTGAACCGGGTGCGCGCATCCTTTACGGCGGGCTTGCTGCGGGTATTCACCTGCCTTACGAGTGCGGCAGCGGCACCTGCGGCACGTGCAAAGCGCGGCTGGTAGCGGGCGAAATAGACGATCTATGGCCGGCGGCTGCAGGGCGGAAATTTCTCAAGCAGCCGGGCGAGTTCCTGATGTGCCAGTGCGTCGCCAGGAGCGACTGCGCGCTCGAGGTCGCGAACTTCGTCTACCCGATAGATCCCGGTGCGTGCACGCCCGCATTCGGTCGGGGCATTGTGAGCAGCACGAAAATGCTGACGCATGACGTGATCAGCTTTTCGGTAGCGCTCGACACTCCGCTCGATTTCGACGCGGGACAGTTCGTGGTGATGCAAATGCCGGGAGTGCCGGGATTCCGCGGTTACTCGATGGTCAATTTCGAGCGTGCCTCACAGCGCCTCGATTTTGTCGTCAAGAAGAAACCGGGTGGCGGCGCTTCCGAATGGCTGTTCAAGGGCGGCGCCGACGGGCAGCAGGTTGAATTTTTCGGTCCGCTCGGCGCGGCGACATTTTTGCCAAACCTCGACAAGAACATCCTGTGCATCGCGGGCGGAAGCGGCATCGCCGGCATGATGTCGATCCTGGCGCGCGCGGGCGAAGCGCGCTATTTCGACGCTTACAGCGGCTATGTGTTTTTCGGCGTGCGGACCTACCGCGATATTTTTTATCTCGATCAGCTGGCGCGGCTCGCGCGCGAATTTCCAGACAAACTTAAGGTAACCATCGCCTTGTCGGATGAAGACGTACCGGAGCGCGCGCTGCAGGAGCATCCTGCGCTCAAATTCGACCAAGGAATGGTGCACGAAGTTGCGGCCCGGCATATGCAGGGCCAGTACCAGAACGTGCGTGCGTATCTGGCAGGACCTCCGCCGTGTGTCGATAGCGCAATCCGCATGTTGTTGCTGCAGGCGAAGCTGGCTGCGGAAAACATCCGCTACGACAAGTTTAGCTGATTACGGATTCCGAATGAGCAAGCGCTTCGTATGTCTGCGCAACCAGATTCCAGCCAACGGCATGCTGGAATGCGAAGCGGAAGGATTAAAGTTGTTAGTCGCCAATTCCGGTGATCGGTATTTCGCCTATCAGGCGATGTGCCCGCATCAGGACGTGCCATTGTGCGAAGGCATGTATGATGGTTCGGTCTTGACCTGCCACCAACATCTGTGGCAATGGGACATCCGTACCGGCGCCGCCATCGGGCTTGCTGAAGCGCCGCTCGAAAGTTTTTCTGTTCAGGTCGAGGGCGATTCGATCTACGTCGTTGCGCAAGGCGCTCTCAAAGCCGCGGAGCTCTTCGTCGGAATATCGGCCCCATCGCTGGCAGCCATCATGGCGCTTGCCAAAAAAGAAGAATTCAGTGCCGGCAGCGCGCTCTATGATTTCGGCGATCCGTCGGACGATTTTTTTGTGCTTGAGTCAGGACGGGTCGAATTTCTGATCGGGCGCGACGAGCGCCTGAGCCCGGCCGGCTTCATGCTGCGCAAAGGCGAAGTGTTCGGTTGGGCGGCGCTGCTCGAAAATCAGCCACAGCGAATCGCGCGCGCAACCTGCCTCGAGCAGTCGCAGTTGTTGAGAATAAACGGCAAACAAACGCTGCAGGTGCTTGAAAACGATCCCGCGTCGGGCTACCTGGTGATGCGCCGGCTGTCGTCGCTGATTGCGCGCTATCTGGCATCGTCGGGGTCGAAGTGAGGGGAATTACGGGCAAATAAAGTTACCAGCAATCAATTGCGACGTTTGCAGCATAATAAGAAACAGTATTGATATTCTTAACCATCAATGGAGGACACATGAAACATATCAAACGCTTCCTGCGGCATTTGAGCGCTATTTTTGCCGGCGGCATACTCATCGGAAGTTGCGCCGTTGCGGCCGACATCGATTTCGGAAAGCCGGGGGAGCCCGTGAAGCTTGTGGTCGGCTATCAGCCGTACTACACCGAGTCGTGGTCGGGTGTGATCATGCGCAGCAAAAAATTCTACGAGAAATACCTGCCGAAAGGATCGACCGTTGAATTCCAGATCGGTTTGCAGGGCGCGATTATCGTCAATAACCTGCTCGCTGGAAAGCAGCATATCGGCTACTACGGTGACATGCCAGGTATCGTGTCGACCACCAAGCAGGATGTCGCCGATATCCGATTGGTTGCAGTGGTCGGCATGGGCTGGGACCAATGCAATGCGTTTCTGGTTCGCACTGACGCACCGAAATTCGCTAACGATCAGGAAGCGATCAAATGGCTGAGTGGCAAGACGGTGGCGGTACCGAAGGGGAGCTGCACGGACCGCTTCGCGCAGGCCGTATTCAAGCGCGCGGGCATCCAGCCGTCGGCATACCTGAACCAGAACATCGAGGTAATTACGAGCAACTTCCGCGCCGGTAAGCTCGATGCGGCGGTGATGTGGGAGCCGACGACCTCACGCCTGATCCAAGAGGGATTGGCGCGCAAAGTTGCAACCGGTTTTTCGGTAAACGAAAACGACGCGGGCTTTCTGGGCATGCGCGCCGACCTGATCAAGCAGCGCCCCGATGTCGTCAAAGCGTGGCTCAATGCGGAGCTCGATGCTCAGCAATATTTCCTCGACCCGAAGAACGCGATGGAAGTCACCAAGATGGCGAAAGAACAGACCACCGGCTTTTCAGAACGCGCACTCTGGATGTCTGCTTACGGCACTTATCCCAAGGAAGGCGGAGGCACGCCGACACGCATCATCCTTCCGTTCACATTCACGCCCGAGGCGATGGAACTGATCAAGCGCGCAGCTACATTCCTGAACGAGATCAAAAGCATCAATACGCCCCAGATCCGCCCCGAGGCGGTGATGCCGGAATTTACACAGGCGGTTCTGAAGGAGCGCGGCCTGAAGGCGCCGCTCGGGGAGATCAAGCAGTTGCCGGATTCCGCGTATACCGGACCGAAGTAGCAGTAGCTTAGGCTGGCGCACTCCCGGCATGCCGGCCGACTTTTAAGTTCGCGCAATGGCGCCTCATTGCGTGGATCGGCGAATCTGCGTGAACGGATAATGGAACCAATCGAACAGCAGGTTATGACGGAGCGAATGGTCGAAATCCTGAAGCAGACCATGCCGTTTCAGATGGTGGGGGACGGATTGCTGCGCAGGATTGCCGCACTCGGCAGGCGCGTGTCGTACGAACAGGGTGCGGAGATTTACGAAGCCGGCGACGTTGCTGACGATATCTACATTATCGTATCGGGCCGCGTTGAACATGCGCTTGAGCCGGGCGCTCAGGCACGTCGTCCGGTCAAGATGCTCGGTGCCGGCGACGTTTTCGGCTGGGCGGCACTGCTTGAAAAATATCCGCACCGCCTTGCCAAAGCAGTTTGTCAGGAGCCGACCGAAATCATCCGTATCAGCGGCGACGAGCTGCTGCGCATGCTCGAAACCGACCCCGAAGCGGGCGATGTCGTGATGAGCCGCTTCGCGACGATGATTACGGGCGATTACACCGTGCCCGATCTGATCGCGCAGTTACGCCAAATCCATCGCCGCATGCACGTGCGTGACATCCAGGGCATGAACATCACGCTCTACCGGATGTCGCTATGGATCAAAAGCCCGCGACCGTACCTGATGCTGATCGGTTTCGCGCTGTTTCTCGGTTTCTGGTATCTCGCTGTCGAGGTCTGGAAATTGCCGCGCTTTCGCGAGATGCCCGGTTTGACATCAGTGGTCAGGGAATGGCTCAGCCCCAATCCAACGTATGGGCTGTCGATTTACACGGAAGAGTATTACACGCACATCTGGGTCAGCGTCTGGCGGGTGGCGCGGGCGTTCTTTCTTGCTACTGTCCTGGGGGTCCCGTTCGGGTTGTT